>NZ_JAIQZM010000022.1:49280-115102 GCF_023333595.1 Argonema galeatum A003/A1 | reverse complement strand
CCCCCTCCCGGGGGACGGGGTGGGGGGACCCCACCCCCACCCCCGCCCCGTCCACGGGGAGGGGGGTAGGAGAGGAGGGGGAGATTTGTGAGTGCTGATGAGTAATGGATGTTGGGTGTTGAGTATTGGTCACGGGGATGGAAATTTGGGATTGAGGGTTTGGAATATAGGATTTGAAATCTTCCTTTATAGAAACTGTACGATCGAGTCCGTCGGAGCGCAAATAAGGGCGCAACCCCACAACTTCCCCGATGACGATCGCAACTGGCGAGAGAGATATCCCAGCTGTGACCGAAACAATATTCCCCAGATCTCCTGTCCAAACTTCCTGTTGAGGATGTCCCGCCCAGCGAATCACTGCAACGGGAGTTTTTGGCGATCGTCCGTACTCTTGCAGGCGATCGATAATTTCACCCAAATGACGCCCTCCCATCAAAATCACCAGCGTCTCAATCCCAGACAGAGTTTTCCAGTCCAACTCGGCTGGGTCGTGACCGCTTAAAACTGCAAAACACCGACTCAGAACCGGGTCGGTGAGAGGAATTCCGGCCAGCAAAGGAGCTGCCAGTGCCGAGGAAATACCCGGCACGACCTCAAAAGCGCAACCTGCTGCCAGCAAGCTTTGAATTTCGGAAGTAGATCGCCCAAAAATAAACGGATCGCCACTTTTGAGGCGCACTACCTGCTTTCCTTGCTGACATTGGTCAACCAAGAGGCGATCGATCTCTGCTTGCTTCATGCTGGGGCGTCCGCCGCGTTTCCCCACATCAAGCTGGCGACAATTATCTGGCACTAGCTGCAATAACTGAGGATCGACCAAGGCATCGTAGACCAAAACTTCTGCAATAGCTAGCAGCTGTTGCGCCCTCACTGTGAGGTAGGCGACATCTCCCGGCCCAGCACCAACTAGGTAGACTTTGCCTTTTCGATCGTTCATCTCAACAACACTTAGGAGTTAACTCTTCAAATCAGAAATCTGCAATCAGTTTATTTTTTCTGTTCGAGTTTTTGTAAGACTTGCTCGATTTGATCAACTGTCTGGGTTTCGCCTTTTTCTTTGAATAAGTCTCTAGCTTTGACCAAGTTTTCTTTAGCTTCCTTTTGCTTACCTTGTTGAGCCAAAGCTTGCCCTAAATAGGCGTAGGCTGGAGCAAAGTCAGACTTGATGCGAATCAGATCTCTAGCTTCTGCAATTGATTCGTCTAGTTTTTTATTTTGACCTAAGAAAAGAACTAAATTGAATTGAGCATTTACTAATTGAGGGGTTTTACCTTGCTCCTTGAACAAGTCTCTAGCTTTTTTGAAATTAGTTACTGCTTCATCTGTTTTACCTTTGGTATTTAAAGCGATCGCCAAGGTAGAGTAAGCAGGAGCATAGTCGGGTTTGACGTTAATTGCGTCTTTTAATTCCCCGATCGCTTCGTCTACTTTTTGTTGTTTCCCCAGCAGCAAGGCTAAATTATTCTGAATTTCTGCTACTTGCTCGGTTTTACCCTCTTTTTTGAGTAAGTCTCTAGTTTTTTTGAGGGTAGCGATCGCTTCGTCTGGCTTGCCTTGATTAACTAAAATTTCTGCTAAAATATACTGAGGAGGTACAAAGTCTGGCTTGAGTTTGATAACTTCTTTTAATTGAGCGATCGCATTATCCATTTTACCTTCTTGTGCTGACAAAACCGCTAATTGCATTTGAGTTCTCACCTGTTCTTCAGTTTTTCCATCTTTTTTGAATAAGTCTCTGGCTTTTGTCAAACTGGTAATGGCTTCTTCTTTTTTACCTTGGTTAACCAAAATAACTCCCAAAGAATGGTGAGCTACTGCAAAATTAGGATTTAAGCGAATGGCGTCTTGGTATTGGGTGGTTGCTTCATCTAACTTACCTTGCTCTTGCAGGAGTCTTCCTAACTTAGTGCGAACTTCTACATTTTTGGGGTCTAATTCAATTGATTTGCGCCATGCTGCCTCTGCACTTTTAAGATCTCCGTTGTTAGCGCTAGTCATCCCTTGCTGGTCATAGTCATTAGCAGAACCTTTTTCAGGTAATGCTGATGCAGCTGGGGATGGGGATTGGTTAACATTCCCCGCCTCGGTGACGTTTGGAGTAGTTTGCGGGCTAGATGTTGCCTGTGTGTTTGAGTTGGATGTGTTTGAGGAACAACCAAAGGCGCTGAAGCCCAGACTAATGACAGCAGCTAGAAGCAAGTAAATCGTTTTGGGTTTTTTAAACATGATAAAGAGATCCGTAAAAGTAGCTCTATGCCTAGTTTACGCTTTGCGTTCTCGTAAACACCTTGATATCGGCTAAAAAAAAGGCAGTAGCATATGATGCTACTGCCTTTTTTTTTAAACAACCATTCCGTTACTAGCGGTTTTCCTGGTCGGCTGGGTCGCCATAGGGGTCTTCACTAGCGGAAGCGATATCTCCGGGGTCGCCATAGGGGTCTTCACTGGCGGGACGTACATCGCCAAACATTCCCGTATCTGCGGGGTCGCCGTAGGGGTCTTCACTGGCGGGACGGACATCGCCAAACATTCCCGTATCTGCGGGGTCGCCGTAGGGGTCTTCACTGGCGGGACGTACTTCCCGATCGTAGTTGTCGTCTTGCTGGTCATCAGAACCAAAGACTTCACCAATTTTTTTCAAAAATCCATCTACCATGATCGATCTCCAGTTTCAATTTGTAATGGAACTGCTGTGTAGATGGGCGGGCAGATTACAAATAGACTTTTTTAGCCTAACTTGAATGCGATCGCGCCTTCGGCACATTACGCGATCGATCTGATGCCGCCTATCTGCATTAGCGTTACTGCGCTGGTGCCAAATCGGTTAAATCGCGCCCTGTTGATTTTCCGTTATAGCCCTTGAAGTCGCGGTATTGTTGGGCTTCCGACTCTGGAACTTGAATTCCCCCAGGCGGCGGCGTTACCCACTGAGCCTTACCTTGGGCATCGCGGTAGTAAACGCGCCCGTTTTTGGAAAGGTAATACTTGCCCTGCGCCCCTTCCGCTTGTTTGCTCTTATGCTTGTTGTAGAGATAGTAAAGTGCGGCGGCTCCAGCCAATGTTATTGCCACTTTCTGGCCTGTTGACAATCCTTTACGCGCTTGGGGTGAAGCTGGGCGGGAAGTATTTGGCGCTGTTTGACCAGCCCTAGTATCGCGGGGCGCAGTAACTTCATTTCTTGAGCCTCCTCCACAGGCAGTGAAAAGCGGCGACATTAGTAGTGCGCTAAGCAGTAACGCTATTTTGCGCGAAGCTTTTGGCTGGGGATATATTTTGTCCATTCAGTATCTCCTCTGGCTCTGGGTTATAGGCAGTAATTTTAAGCGAAGTTTATGAACCCAAACAACAGCGTTTTCCTTCAATTAATTTCTCAACGCCAGTACAACTAGGGTTCATGCGATCGCAGGCGTTACCGCTTCAGAGCTAGAGCAGCGCAGAGGCGGCGTTTTTCTTAATAGACACGATTGTAATGAAATCTGCAAATATTTTCCTCTAGCCTTAGATAGAAAAGCACTGCTTCACAAAACTTGGCTAAACTTATGTAAGCTTCACCATTCAACTAGAAATAATTTCTAGAGGGTCTGCTTCCTGCTTCCACCAAGGATGTCGGCATGGGTTAGGGGGGCAAAAACGTTTATGTAATTAAGCCATCAGACAGGCAGCTGGAAAAATTAGATATTCCAAGAAGAAGAGTTTCCAGATAAATTGGTAATACTGAGCGATCGCACTTTTATCTTGCAAGTCCACACTCATACTCCGCCACCACATCAAACCCAGCGCGATCGTATGAGTGACAATCATAAAAACTGGGTTGACTGATGGTAAGTATAGTCCCCCAGCAACTAGAGCGCCCACATAGCAGACAGTTAACACCCAACGGGCCAAGTTAAAAACTGCTTGGGAACCCATTTTAATCGTGAAAGTGGTAATGTTGTATTGGCGATCGCCTTCCATATCCGGGATATCTTTGAAGATTGCGATCGCAAAAGTAAACACCAAAACAAACAGCGTCAGCGCCCAAACCTCTCGTGGCACAATTATTTCGTCTGCGTTTTGCCATTTCTGGTTAAAGTGCAAAAACAATCCTAAATTAACAATCACCCCTCTCACGCCAAAAATGCAAACTGCTGCCCAAAAAGGAAACCTTTTTAACCGAATAGGCGGCAGAGAATAAGCCGTCCCGATCCCCAAACTAATACTCACCATCGCCAGCAAAAAAGGCCCCAACAACCAAGCCAATAACAGTGCCAAAACGCCTGTAACACCAACAATCACCTGCGCTTGTAGCCGGGAAAATTCACCAGCAGCTAGCGGCAAATGGGGTTTATTAATTTGGTCAATTTCCACATCTTCCAGTTGATTTAATCCTACGATGTAGATATTGCCGCACAAACAAGCAATCCAGGTTCCGAAAAGCTGGATAAGCTGGATGCTGGAAAAGCTGGTGGAGGATTCTGCTAGGGCGATCGCGTACAATCCCAATACACTCAGACTTGTGCCAATGATGGTGTGGGGACGACTGAATTTCCAAAAGGCATACAGCCAGGTAGTATATTGCTGAAGGAAGTTAGGTTGTGGGACGGGAGACTTAGTGGGAGAAATCTGGCTCATAGTGCCGTGGATGAAAGTTTTAGGCTGCTGTAAGCCATTAAAAGCTTATTTGGTAGCGCAGAGCAAGCCAAAGCGAATTAGCCCACTCTGGTAGCCTCGACTCATGAGTCCCAGGGAAAGCGCCGCCTGAATTGTCGTCCAGCCGCTCAAGAGCAAACCCAAAATGGCAGCGGGATTGAAGGCTGAATCAATCACTATATCCCAAAATGGCGCTACAGCTTTTGACCAATCAGCCGTGCGGATGTTTTGGAAACAGAGGTGGCGTGCGATCGCTTCATATTCCGGCAAAGAAATCACGTAAGGTAAGCAATAGACTCGATAAATCTCCTCCAAATTCTTTTGCTCATCCAGCGTTAGCGGTTTATTTGGACTCATCGCCGGACGATGACACCAAGTTGCCATCAGGAACGTTCCACGGGGCTTCAGCACCCGATAACACTCCTGGAGAAACTTCTGTTTATCGGGCATATGTTCGCCACTTTCCAGCGACCAAACAAAGTCAAACGAGGCGTCGGCAAAAGGCATATTCAGGGCGTCTGCAACCTGGAATTCAGTCCTTGTACTCAGTCCAGCTACCTGGGCTCGTTCTGTCGCCCTAGACGCCTGCACGGGGCTAAGGGTGATCCCTGTGGCAGAGGCGTTATACTTTTGCGCCAGATAGAGAGAACTGCCGCCAATCCCGCAACCTACATCCAGGATATCCTGGGCGTGCTGCACCTGGGCCCAAGTAAGCAATTCCTCAATCAAGTCAATTTGCGCCTGACGCCGGTCTTTCTTCTGGTTACCGTCTGGCCCATAGTAGCCGTGGTGCATATGTTCTCCCCAAATCTGTTCCCACAGACCGGAGGAAGCATCGTAAAATTGTTGAATTTGCTGATAAAGAGTGGAAGTCATAATATTGCTGTTTATGTCCAGACCGGAAAGCGGTTCATCAGAACAACTAAAATCTGTTTAAATCTCGGCATACCTTGTATTCTAGAATGGTCTGGAGATTTAGTCGGTTAAAGTTTCGGTTCCATCGTTATTACATGAGTGATATCGTCAACTTGTCTGTTTTCATCGTTGGTTAAGATTTTACCGCAGATGAAGACAGATACACGCAGATAAACGCAGATAAGAATAATCAGACAAATTTTTAGGTAACCGATCCGTAAGGACAGGATATCACGCCAGAAGCAACAGACCGCTGAAAAAACATCCAGTCAGGTCGGGCAAGTAGCAAATAAAGTACTCCTTTGGGAGTAAGCTTTTGAAGAGATAATTGAATTAAATTCTCCATGACCATACCTAGAACCATTTGCCTGGGATTCGTCGCCGTCATCGCCGTAGGCGCTATTCTATTGATGCTGCCGTTTTCGACTAGCAGCGGAACATGGAATGACCCGATTGTGGCGTTGTTCACATCAACCTCTGCTGTCTGCGTTACTGGTTTGGGGGTTGTAGATACTGGCACCTATTTTTCTTTTTGGGGTCAGTTTTTTCTTCTCGCCCTCGTCCAGATTGGGGGACTGGGCTATATGACAACGACGACTTTTCTCATCCTGCTGATAGGTCGCCGGTTTGATTTGAGACATAAAATGGCGATTCAACAAGCTTTGGATCGACCCGGTATGCAGGACAGCGCTCAAATGATCCGCTCTATAATTGCTACAACGATGATTTTTGAAATCACCGGAATTTTTCTGCTTATGCCTGTTTTTGTGCCTGACTATGGTTTAAATTATGGTTTGTGGCTATCAATTTTTCATAGCATTAATTCCTGGAACAATGCCGGATTTAGTTTATTTAGTGACAACCTTACAAAATATCACTCATCGATTTTATTGAATTTGGTAGTGACAGCATTAATTATTTGTGGTGGGATTGGATATCAAGTGGTGTTTGAGATGTACCTGTGGTTGCGCGATCGCATATTGAAAAAATCATCCTGCCAAGTATTTTCCCTGAACTTCAAGGTAGCTACCAGCACAACAACGATCCTGTTGTTACTGGGAACGATAGCATTCTTTTTTATAGAACTGAGAAATCCCGAAACCCTTGGTTCTCTTAACTTAAAAGATAAATTGCTGGCAGCTTGGTTTCAATCTGTAACTCCCAGAACGGCTGGTTTTAATACTATTGATATTGGCAAAATGACTACAGCAGGTTTATTTCTGACGATCGCACTCATGTTTATTGGAGCTAGTCCAGGTGGAACGGGTGGTGGCATAAAGACAACAACATTGCGAATTTTAACTAGCTGCACGAAGGCGATTTTGCAAGGTAAAGAGGAAGTTCACCTGTATCAGCGCCAAGTGGCAATAACTCTGATATTAAAAGCGGTTGGCGTCTTGGTTGGTTCCTTTGCGACCCTGCTGGTATCGACAATTTTAATTTCACTTACCGATCCAAAATTGGATTTTATTCAAATCCTTTTTGAAGTCGTTTCAGCCTTTGCCACAGTGGGTCTTTCTACAGGCATCACGGCTAGTGTTTCACCGGCAGCAAAGCTGATTTTAATTGGGACGATGTACATTGGCAGAGTAGGAGTTTTACTGCTGATGGCAACTCTATTGGGAGACCCCCGCCCCAGTGTGGTTCACTATCCAGAAGAAAACCTACTCGTGGGGTAGATATGAAGATGCGATCGTTTACCTGATAAACTGTAGTCAGCAATTGTCTTTTGCCAATGACTGATAACTAAAATGGTATTGATATGAGTTTGTCATCGTTAGGTTTTTTTCGGAGTCTGCGTAAAGACAATCAACAGTTTGCAGTGATTGGCTTAGGACGCTTCGGTCGAGCCGTATGTTCATCGCTGCACAGCATGGGATACCAAGTTTTAGGGACTGACCTTGATGAAAAACGAGTATCCCAAGCTTTAACAGATCAGCTAGTTTCTCATGCGGTACAATTGGATTCAACCGAACCAGCAGCGCTGAAAGAAGGGGGGATTTTAGAGTTTGATACAGTTATCGTTGCTATTGGTAATTATATAGAAGAAAGCATCATTACTACGTTGAATTTGAAGGAGGGTAAGGTGCCTCATGTTGTGGCGAAAGCTTCTTCAGAAGTCCATGTTAAACTATTGAAGCGCGTGGGAGCAGATCATGTCATATATCCAGAACATGAGGCGGGTTGTGCCCTGGCCCGATCGCTCACCAAGCCAGCTATTTTAGACCGTTTTGACTTGGATAACGAAAACAGTATTGTGGAACTTATTGTTCCAGATGAATTTCACGGCAAAACTATCGCCGAACTAAAACTCCGCACCCGTTATGGTTTGAATATGCTAGCAGTAAGCCACGATGGCAAATTTGAGATTAATCCCGATCCCAACAGGCGGCTTTCCAAAGGATCTGCGATGGTCGTAATTGGCTCGAACAAAGACATCAACCGCTTGCCAATTTGAACTCAAAAAGGTTATGACGACAAAATCTTGTCTCAAAACATTAGATAGCTAAATTAGTAGTGTGACTTGGGAGATAGAATATACTAATGAATTTCCACAGTGGTGGGAGGATTTATCAATACCTTTTACTGGTTGTACAAACCATAAGATGATTTGATTTGCCATTGTTTGTCACTTCTTTCTAAATAAAGAAGGCTCCCAAAATCATGGGAACCCGGACAATAACAGGATATCTTGATTAATGCTAGTGAAAAATCTTGAGAAAATCCCGGTCTACTCAGCCAGTAAAAACTACGATAAGGATAATATAGCTAGGGATTAGGGGCTAGGGGCTAGGGGCTAGGGGCTAGGGGCTAGGGAAGAGGGAAGAGGGAAGAGGGAAAAGCTTACTCCGTAAGGGATTATGAACCAGAGGTAAGAGTTGGAGTTGCCCTAACTGCCTTGGCGGTTGCTATATTTGTTTACATCCCATTGGTCGTATGATCCTTGAGAAATTAGAGTAATTTTATTATTTTCTACCCACGCTCCTAATGAGTATTTTTGATTGTTTATTGATACCCAATCATCGTAAGTATCTTTTTGGAAACTGTATGAACCTTGGAAAAAAGACCCGCTTGGTAATAGCTTTTGAAAACTAATATAGCAACCGCCAGGGCGATTAAGGCAACTCCAACTGTTACCTTTAGTCCATAATCTCTTACAGAGTAAGCTTTTTCCTCTTCCCTCTTCCCTCTTCCCTAGTCCCTAGCCCCTAGCCCCTAGTCCCTAGCTATATTTTGCCAAAAATCTTTGATTTCTTGGCTACTTTGAAATTTAATTCCTATAGATGTTTCGATTAAAAATTCCTCGCCCATACCATAGCTTCTATCTTTAATTACAGCAGTATAAATGTGTGGATCGTGTTGCGATCGCATATTTTTTACTCCGAAGCTTCGGCAAAGATTATAGTTGAGGTAGTATAATACATATAATATCAAAGCATCCCTAAAACTCATTGCCTTATAGAGAGCCAACCTACGCAAAAGGTTAATATCAATGATTGCGATCGCCCAAAAAACCCTTTCCTTCGAGGAATTTCTCAACTGGGATGACGGCTCTGGCAAGTCATTCGAGCTAGTCAATGGAGTTGCCATACCCCTGAGTGAACCCACTGCCAAACATGAGGATGTCGTCGATGGATTATGTCGTCTCTTGGTGGAGCATTGCCAATCCTTGAACCTTCCCTACGTTCCTCGACAAAGTAAACAAGTCAGATTGAACGCTGCCCCTGGCGAAAGTGAATCGAGTCGTAAAGCCGACATTGTGGTGTTTGCCAAGGAAGAATGGGTCAGAATGCGTCAAAGTTCTGCCTCTGCTGCTGCTTATATTCCACCTCCCTTGGTTATAGAAGTCGTCAGTACTAATTGGCGGGATGATTACCGCATCAAATTGAATGAGTATGAAACTTTAGGAATTCTGGAGTATTGGATAGTTGATTATGCAGGGTTGGGAGGCGTTCAGTATATTGGCTCTCCAAAACAGCCTACGGTGACTGTCAACCGCTTAATCGATGGTGAATATCAGGCACAGAGATATCAAGGAGAAGCTACTATTGTTTCTCCAACTTTTCCTCAGTTGGCATTAGCGATCGCTCAAATCGTTGCCATGACTGAAGTTTAGCATATCATTCCTGCTTTAGAAGCATTAGGTACTTGGTCAAGCCCGATTAGTCCATGACAGACTCTGCATCGTTTAGATTAGCGCGGCATAACTTCCTTCATTGTGTTCTTGCCGGAGTTCTCGGTTGTTTTCGCAGCACGTCAATTTGTTGGATTAATAGATCGACTTGTTCGGCTTTGTCAGTGTTACCTTGGACTCTGTATAAATCCCTGGCTCTCTTAAGGGGAGTGACGGCATCCTTGAGCCGATCTTGATAGTACAAAATAACGCCCAAGTTATAGTAAGCAGATGCGTCGTTTGGCTGGCGGCGAATAGCTTCTCTGTATGCGACTATCGCCTCTTCTGGCTGGTTTTGTCTGCTTAAGATATTCCCCAAGCTATTGTGAGCCGCCGCTAAGTTGGGATTGATGCGAACTGCTGTTCGGTATGCAGATGCTGCCGCTTCCAGTTGGCCTTGCTTTTCTAGGACAATTCCTAAATTGTAGTAACCATTGGCATTGTTGGGAGCCAGTCGAATTACTTGCCTGTAGGCGACGCTCGCCTCGTCTAGCTGCCCCAGCCGATCGTAAATCACTCCCAAGTTGTAATAAGCATTGGCATTTTCGGGATTGATGCCAAGGGTGCGATCGTATGCAGCTAGAGCATCTTGTACTTGACCTTGCCGATCGTAAATCACTCCCAAATTATAATGAGCTTCTTCCAAATTGGGGTTCGTGCTAATCGCTTGCTGGTATTCAGCTATAGCCTCCCCAGTTCGGCCTTTTTCGTTGAAAATATTTGCCAGATAATAGTGAGCTATAGAAATTCTGGGGTCTCGCTCAAGTGCTTTGCGAAACGAGACTGCGGCGGCGTCAAGGTCTCTGTCGTTGTAACGATTGACTCCTAGTTGGAAGTAACCAGCCGCCTCCAGATCCTGCGTAACAATGCCTTGGACTGCTTCTGGTATAGCTTTAGCAGCCTCGGTTAGTAGTACCAGGGGTGTAAAACCAAAACCGATAACGGCGGCAACTATATAGATCGAGGGGTGCTTTTTAAACATTTATGCAAGACCTGTTTCCAAGGGCTATGAGGCACCAAAACCTTTTGAGAACACTGTACTCTTAGCTTCGGGCAAAATCAACATGGCGTCGCCAAAAGAATAGAAGCGGTATTCGCACGCGATCGCTTCCTGATACAAAGATAGCAGGCGCTCACGCCCGATCGCGGCACTAACGAGCATCAGTAAGCTTGAGCGAGGCAGGTGAAAATTAGTAATCAGTCCCTCCACCACGCGCCACTGGTAGCCGGGATAGATAAATATATCGGTTTTGCCGCAAAATTGTTGCAATTCACCGTCAGCCGCAGCGCCTTCCAAAGCCCGTACCGCCGTCGTTCCCACCGCAATAATCCGACCTCCTCTGGCTTTAGTCTCGCGGATTTGCGCCACCGTTTCTGCTGATACCTCCATCCACTCGGAGTGCATTTTGTGGTTTGTAATCTCCTCCACTTCTACTGGTCGAAACGTTCCTACCCCGACGTGCAGCGTCACGTATGCTTGCCCAATTCCTTGTTCCTGCAACCGCGTCAGTAACTCTGTCGTAAAGTGCAGCCCAGCTGTAGGAGCTGCTACCGCCCCCGGTCTAGAGGCATAAACGGTTTGGTACTGCTCTGGCTGCGATTGTGAATATTTAATGTAAGGAGGTAAAGGCACATGACCGAATTGGGGCAAAATTTCATTTAGAAATCCTCCTTCCGGCAGTTCAAATTGCAAAATTCGTCCGCCAATGGTATCATTTTTAGCCAGTATCGTCGCACTCAATCGATTTGGGATTTGGGATTTGGGATTTTCACTTGGGAATTGAGAATTCTCTTGCGGTTCAAATAAAATTTGATCTCCGGGCTGTAAGCGTTTACCTGGCTTCACTAAAGCTAACCAGCAGTTGTTTTCTAGTTCTTCCAACAGCAACACTTCTACTGGTGTGCCGCTGGGTTTGCAACCGTAAAGTCTGGCAGGGATGACGCGAGTGTCATTCAGTACCAGCAAATCCCCAGGTCTCAGTAAGTTCGGTAAATCGCGAAATATGCGGTGACTGTGCCCAACAGGTGAGTCTACCACCAGCAAGCGAGCTATATCCCTTGGGAACGCGGGATTTTGTGCAATTCGCTCTTTTGGGAGTTCGTAGTCATAGGCTGCTAATGAGAAATCTTCATCGTGATTTTTAGCAGCTGGGTTGGGGGATGGTATCGATTTTGGATTTTGCACCGGGGCTTGGGAACGTAGGAAGGACTGATGGGAATCGAATGTGGGATCGCGCAAAGGGGTATTGGTGGCCGAGTTAAAAAAATATTGTTAATTTAACTTAATATAAAACGTCTTGATAATGCGATCGCGCTGAAGAAAAACCAGTTTAGTAAAGTTTTTTCTCTTTTAGGTATTATATAGTATATTTTTGTAATAAATATATACATTTTTGTTGAAAATTGGGTAAATCTCCCCAGTCAAGCTTGGGGGTTTCTCCCCTATCTATAAATACATACTCCTCGCAACAATATAGGTATAAGATTCGCTACTCCCCCCCCCAACTAAATTTATGGAATACATATATTTCCTCGCGAATGCCAGTCTCACCCAAAGAATAGTTGAGTACTTGCACGCAAATCGCCAATTTCCCTTTCACTCGGTAACGGTTTTACATCAAATTGATGGCTGGGTGGTGAAGGTGAAAATGAAATCTACTTTAGACCCACAACAGCATGGAGACTTTCGGGCTTACCTAAACGAATTAGGAATTCCCTACCAACCAGAAGTTCGCGTAAAAATGGCCCTTTGGAGTTTGGATGCCGGACAGTCACCTATTGAGGTAATGCGTCGCTATCAGGTAGCAGTAGTTTCTCACGGTAAACCCGATCGCGAAGAAATCGACGCATTTCGTCGCCAATTTGTCAATGGGTTGGGATATTGTCCAGAAACCCTCGCCTAATTTCTAGGTTTTAGATTTAATAACTAAAATCGAATGCGCCCTGAATATACTGCTGCAAGACAAGTCGATATCCTGCTATGTGTGCAGCTGACTCCAGCATGAAGGGAGATTGCCCAACATTGCTCTCTTTTTGCTGGGCTGCGGATGGGGGCTCAAAGCCGGAAATATTGCTTGCCTCAAAGTTTAAATTATGGGATAATTCCTCAGCTAGCCGTTGACATCTAACCAAAGCTACATCAAATCGGCACGGGTTATCTGCTAGCTCTGGATGTACAGATAAAAATAACTGAACAGCCTGCCAAAGTTTAGCTTGTTTTTGCGATGTAATCGACAGCAGACCATCCGCATCCCAATTTCCCCGACTGCGAGTTTTGACTTCTACAAACACCAAATCCGCTGGTTCTTGTTGGGCGATGATGTCCAATTCTCCCCAACGGCAATGCCAGCGGCGATGGAGAATAACCGCGCCTTGCGATAGCAACCATTGGGCAACCAGGTCTTCACCTAATGCACCAATATTGGGATAATGAGATACAGAATGGTTTGCCATCAACTGGTACGAGCATGAATTCTAGGTTAAACAATCGGATTTCGAGAATATTACTCAGTTTATGGCTTTGGGTAGCGGTCTGCTTAACAGGTTTTGGAGCGATCGCTAACTCGGCCTGGGCCACAGATTATACCAAAGAAACGCTTGTTGGCCTCGATTTGTCTGGGCGGGTGCTGACAGATTCTGCTTTCAACCACGCCAATCTCCGCAACAGTAACTTGAGCCATACTGATTTGCGGGGAGTAAGTCTTTTCGGGACTAATCTAGAATCGGCTAATTTAGAGGGAGCCGATCTCACGAATGCTACTGTGGACAATGCCCGTTTCAAGGGCGCTAATTTAACTAATGCTGTGCTGGAAGGGGCTTTTGCTTTTAATGCCAAGTTCGATCGCGCGATCGTTGACGGTGCTGATTTCACTGATGTTTTCCTGCGTGACAATCAGCAAAGGTTGCTTTGTGCAGTTGCTAAAGGCACTAATCCCGTTACGGGACGCAATACCCGCGATACTCTAGATTGCCGCTAAAAAAGGGGCTAGGGGCTAGAAAAGTCAAAAGTCACTCATTCAAAAGTCACTCATTCAAAAGTCACTCATTCAAAAAGGGGATTGGAGGAGAGAATGACCACTGACCACTGACCACTGACAACTGACGACTGACAACTGACAACTGACCACTGACAACTGACCACTGACAACTGACCACTGACAACTGACCACTGACCACTGACCACTGACCACTGACCACTGACCACTGACCACTGACCACTGACCAAATCGAAAGATGGATATTTTAGAAAGCATTAAAATGGCTACCACAACATTGGTAGCTAACAAACTCCGTAGCAGCCTCACCATGTTGGGCATTATCATTGGCAATGCTTCAGTGATTGCAATGGTGGGAATTGGACAGGGTGCCCAGAAGTTGGCTTCCGAGCAATTTGAGTCCCTTGGCCCTAACGTTTTGTTTATCATTCCAGGCAATCAGAATGCTCAAAGGAACCGGGATGTTCCAAAGACTCTGGTGCTAGAAGATTCAGAAGCGATCGTCCGTCAAGTACCTTCCGTCGGCGGGGTTGCACCTCAGATCCAAACCCGACAATCTGTTACCTACAGCAACAAAAATACCAACACACAGATTATGGGTGTGACGCCAGAATTTCTGCCAGTACGCAGCTTTAATGTTGCCAAAGGACGGTTTTTTAGCAACCAAGATGTGAAGGGAAATACCCAGGTGGCTATTTTGGGGCCAGATGTAGTCAAAAAACTCTTTGGCAGCAACAACTCGATCGGCGAACGGGTACGGATCAAAAATATTAGTTTTTTAGTTATTGGGGTGATGGAATCAAAAGGATCTTTCCTGGGAAGTAACCAGGATGATACTGTTTATATACCGCTGACAACAGCGGCTAACCGCATTATCGGGCGGACTTCTCCCTATGGTTTAGAAGTATCGTTTATCTCGGTTTCGGCTAAGGATGAGAATAGCATTGGGGCGGCTCAATTTCAAATATCTAACCTGCTGCGTCTGCGGCACAAAATTACTACTGAGGATGATTTTACTGTCCGAACTCAGAAAGATGTTCTGACGATTGTCGGCACTATTAGTGGGGCGCTGACGTTGATGCTGGCTGCGATCGCAGGTATCTCGCTATTTGTCGGTGGTATTGGCGTTATGAATATTATGCTCGTCTCCGTTACCGAACGCACCCAGGAGATTGGATTGCGTAAGGCAATTGGCGCTACTCAGCAAGATATCCTCATTCAGTTTATGATTGAAGCAATCATTTTGTCGGCTGCTGGTGGCATCCTGGGCACTTTTATTGGCGTTGGCGGTATCATGTTAGTGGGTGCCGTGACTCCTTTGAAGGCAGGTATTTCGCCAGTTGCGATCGCAATTGCTGTCGGCGTTTCTGGCGGTATCGGTTTATTCTTTGGTGTTGTGCCAGCACGACGCGCTGCTCAACTCGATCCAATTGTCGCTTTGAGAAGCGCGTGAAGGGGAATTTAAAATTTAAGATGGCAAATTTCAAATCATTCAAATTTATTAAATTTGAAATCTTAAATTTTCAATGGTCTTTTATTCCTAATTTGATTGTTAAACATTAAAAATGCAAAACCAACTCAGCACGGCATCCGAAGCACTCAGCACTGAATTTAAACAAGTAATTATTCGCCTGGAAAACATTTCCAAAGTCTATGGCATGGGCGAAACTCTAGTTCATGCGATTCGGGATGCCAGTCTAACGGTGGAACAAGGCGAGTATTGCTCTATTATGGGGGCGTCTGGATCGGGTAAGTCTTCTGTTATGAATATTATCGGCTGTCTCGATCGGCCCACCAGCGGTCACTATTACCTCGATCGCGTGGATGTGTCGCAACTGGGAGACTCCGAGTTAGCCCGCATTCGCAATATCAAGTTGGGATTTGTGTTCCAACAATTTCACCTCTTGGCGCAGTTGAGTGCTGTGGAAAATGTGATGCTGCCGATGGTGTATGCGGGTGTTAAACCTGGAGAAAGACGCGATCGCGCTGTGGAAGCACTCACAAAGGTCGGATTAGCCAACAGACTCAACAATAAGCCAAATCAACTTTCTGGGGGACAGCAGCAACGGGTGGCGATCGCGCGTGCGATCGTCAATCGCCCCGTCTTACTATTAGCAGATGAACCAACAGGTGCTTTGGATTCCAAAACAACCCAGGAAGTAATGGACATCTTTACAGAATTGAATGAAAGCGGTATTACTATTGTGATGGTGACTCACGAACCCGATGTAGCCCGTCAAACTCGTCGCATTGTTTGGTTCCGCGATGGTGAGGTTTTGCACTCGCATTTGAAGCCAGAGGATATTAACCAACTTGCCGTATCTTGAATATTTTAGGCTCTTTCGGAGTTGCTATGCTTTTGTTCACTTAAGAACATTTTTATTTCTTTTCTCCTCTCCTCTGCTCCTCTGCTCCTCTGCCCCTCTGCCCAAATAGCATAGTAAGTACGGAAGAGCCATTATTCAGCCGCACTTAAAGTCAACAGGCTTTCAAAAGTTTTGGAGAGGCGAGTCTGAAAACGCTGCCGATGCTTCAGCTTCAAAAAGGGGCGGCATATTTCAATGATAGTGCTATATCCCGATCTGTTATCTATAACTTGAACGGTACGCAAAGTATCAAGTTGTAGTTCTTTTTCTACCATCAATTCGGAAATAGCAGTTGCGCCCACACCATTCTCAACAACTGCCTTCACCATCTCCCCACTATTCAAAATTAAAATTATATTTAATTGGCTAAGCTCGATTTCCCAATTTTGTAAGGCTTCTTCAAACCTTTGCTGTGTTCCAGAACCGGACTCTCGCATCACCCAATCTGTTGTAGCTAGTTCCGTTAAGGAAATTTCTACACGCTCAAACCAAGGGTGAGATTTGCCGACAACAATTACGAGGCGATCGCTGCCCACAATTTCTTGCTCTAAAGTACTCTTAAGCGATGGGCTAACTACGCCTTCCACCAAACCCAAATCGAACTGTCCCGTCGCCGTTCCTACACAAATATCTTCTGTATTGGCGAGAGAGCAGTTAACAGAAATACTGGGATATCGCCGCTGAAACTCGCCAATTTTGTTGGGTAACCAGTAATTACCAATTGTCAGACTCGATCCCAATTTCAACTCGCCCCGTTGCAAATTGTTCAATTCCCGCAACCCGCGTTCGGTGAGGGTAACTTGGTCGAGAATTTTCTGCGCTTCCACTTGTAGCAACTTCCCAGCCTCAGTAATCTCGATGTGCCGACCGATACGATGGAAGAGTTTGATTCCATATTCTTCCTCTAAGTTTTGGATCGCTGCACTGACCGCTGGTTGGGTAATGTACAGCGTTTCTGCCGCACGGGTAAAGTGGAGGTGTTCTGCCACAGCCAGAAAAACGCGCAACTGGTCGAGGGTCATTCCCGCCATTTGAGGTGTCCGTGAAACTTGGTGTAAAAATGTTAATCACTTTAATTTATTAATATAACAAAAAAGAACATTTGATTCTATCGGTGAGGTTCCCTAAAGTAAAAACTAGCCTTTTGCACGGAGTTGAACTGAGGCAGTGCCTGCAAGTTCAATTCGAGCCGAAAAGCGATATGCAATACGCGATCGCTTAAAAGTGCAGGCTTTTTGGAGTCATTGTACCCGCCCCTTTGCGGAGTCGCTGTCCCCAAGCTTGGAAATCTGTAAGCGAGAAATTGCTGTATGACCAGTGAAATACATCTAAATCAGAATCAGAGCGCTCACGGCTTAAAGCCAGAATGCCTGTCCTACAGAGAAGTCTTGGCACAATCAATTGCCGTGATCGCACCCACGACAACACCAGCAGCAAATTTAGCTTTGATATTTGCCGCTGCGGGAAACGGCACCTGGCTGAGTTTTCTGATCGGCATGATCGGGTTGGTATTTGTCAGCGTCAACATCAACCAATTCGCCCGCCGATCGGCTTCTCCAGGTTCCCTATATTCCTATATCGTTAAAGGTCTTGGCCCCACGGCTGGCGTCCTCTGCGGTTGGGCTTTGGTTCTGGCTTATTTGTTTACAGGGACGGCAACTCTGTGCGGTTTTGCCCACTTTGGCGCTGTCTTGATAGGTCACATAGGCATCCATCCTTCCCCAATTACGATGTTAGCGATCGGCGCTGGCATAGCTTGGTATATGGCCTACAAAGACATCAGCCTCTCAGCGACGATGATGCTCTTGCTGGAAGGAGTATCTGTTGGCTTAATCCTAATTTTGGCGCTAATTGTTTGGGCTCAAAAAGGCTTCGCGCTGGATATGGCTCAAATTACCCTGTATGGAGCCACCCCAGGCGGAGTAGCGATGGGACTTGTCCTCGTTGTCTTCGGCTTCTCTGGTTTTGAAAGTGCCACGTCGTTGGGTGATGAGGCGAAAGACCCGCTCAAAAGTATCCCTAAATCAGTAATTCAAAGCACTCTCCTGGCAGGTCTATTCTTCATTATGACCGCTTTTATTGAGGTGCTTGGTTTTAGCGGCCTTTCTGTATCCCTTGCCGACACTGAAGAGCCTCTGACAGTTCTGGCTCACCAAGCCGGAGTAGGTTTATTAGGAGAGCTAATTAGTATCAGCGCATTGCTCTCGTTCTTCGCTTGCGTTCTCGGCAGTATCAATCCGGCAGCCAGGGTATTCTTCATGATGGCCCGTCACGGTTTGTTTCACACTTCCGTCGGTGCAGCACATTCGTCAAACAAAACGCCCCACATTGCTGTCACCATGTCAGCGCTGATTATGTTTCTGGTGCCAGCTTCTCTGTCCCTATTTGGTGTCAAGCTGTTTGAGAGTATGGCCTACACGGGAACGATTTGTACCTACGGATTTTTGCTGGTATATATTCTGATTTCCATTGCTGCCCCAGTTTACCTGTATCGACTGAAAAAACTGCGGCTATTAGATATAGTCTTTTCGGTTTTGGGAGTTGCTTTTATGCTGATTCCCGTTGTGGGTACGGTAGGTATTCCCGGTAGCAATCTTTTCCCAGTTCCCGAATCTCCTTACAATGCGTTTCCTTTTGTGTTCTTGCTGTACTTAATTGCTGGTTGTGGATGGTTTATCATCCAAAAGCGGCGTTCTCCAAAAATGATCGGGAGAATGAAGCGATCGATTGATGCAATTCACGTCAGATTCGACGAAACCGATCGCCTTTTGTAGGACTAATGAGTAATGGCTGATAATCGAGCGTGAAAACAAGGATTTTTCAAAATGAGCGAATTAGTAACTGCAATTCCCACAGGCTTAGTGGCCTTTACAGCAACCAACCTCGATGATATCGTTATCCTGCTGCTGTTTTTCTCCCAGGTAAATGCGGTGTTCCGTCATCGGCATATCGTTACCGGCCAGTATTTAGGTTTCGCGGCACTTGTCCTGGCTAGCCTTCCCGGTTTCTTTGGTGGTTTAATCCTACCAGACCGCTGGATTGGATTGCTTGGCTTGGTGCCAATTGCCATAGGGTTGGGTCGCTTGCTTAATCCAGAAAGCGATTCTGAGGATGAAGTCAAGTCAGAAACAGAGCAGTCTGACTATTCTGGAATTGCCAGTTTTCTTTCTCCCCAAGCTTACGGTGTGGCAGCTGTTACGTTTGCCAATGGTGGTGACAATATTGGCATCTACGTGCCGTTGTTTGCCAACAGTGGCTTAACGAGTCTTCTGGTAATCTTAAGCGTATTCTTTCTGCTGGTAGGAGTTTGGTGCTACACTGCTTACAAATTAACCGGACTGCCTGCTGTAGCTGACATCCTGACTCGTTACGGCAATACTCTTGTTCCTTTTGTTTTGATTGGTTTAGGGATTTTCATCGTGTTGGAAAATCACTCTTTGAATCCCCTAGCTTTAGTTGCTGCTAGTCTCTGTTTGATGGGGTTGGTTAAAAAGGGTGAGCGATCGCCTGAAGAAGCGTAAAATTAATTTGGTAACAACAGTCTAATGAATTGGCTTGTCAAAGCGATTATTACCGGAATAACATCCTTTGCCGCGACCAACATCGATGACGTTGTGATTTTGATGCTCTTTTTCGCGCAGGTGGATGCTACCTTCCGCCGCAGGCATATCGTTCTTGGTCAATATCTGGGTTTTACAGCGATCGTTCTCGCCAGTCTACCTGGTTTCTTTGGTGGCTTAATTGTGCCGAAAGCCTGGATTGGCATATTAGGGTTACTTCCCATTTTAATAGGGATCAGCCGCCTAGTGAATCGGGAAAATGATGAGGAAGTACAGGCAGTATCAAGTGAATTTAAGCACTCTAGATCCAATACATCTATGGTGTCAAGACTAGCTAGTTTTCTTTCTCCCCAAACTTATAACGTGGCAGCAGTAACCTTGGCCAATGGAGGAGATAACATTGGTATCTATGTGCCGTTGTTTGGTAGCAACAACCTTGCTAGTTTGGCAGTAATTTTGGGCGTATTCTTTTTACTCATCGGAGTTTGGTGCTACATCGCTTACCTGCTAACCCGCCAGCCTGTTGTAGCTCGCGTTTTAACTCGCTACGGTAAAGCGATCGTTCCCTTTGTATTGATTGGCTTGGGAATTTTTATTCTCATAGAAAGCGGGACTTATCGGCTGCTACCCCAGTTTCAATAGCTACATAATTTATCGGAATGAAAAAGATAAAAGCAACAAATTAAATTTTTAGTGCTGCTCACAGCTTGACAAAATTACACTTAAGAATTAAATTTAAATTACAAAGTTAAACTTTGGCTAAATTTGACAAGGACAAAAATTATGAAAATCATCAAATATCTGGTAATGGTGTTGATATTAACGGCAAATTTACTGTTTGTACAACCTTCATGGGCAGATGCAAAAAAGCCATCATTTGCAAAAAATCCTGAATACATAGAGGTGACTAAAAATCTAGATGTTCTCTTGAAAGCGAAAGAGGGACAAACTCAATTAGAGAATTATACACCGGAGGAGATTCAGAAAAAAATCGATGAATTAGAGTTTCAAAAATATACTCTTGAATCAGGAATAAACTGGAGTCAGTGCCGGAACGAGACAGGCAAGACAGTGGCTGTATACGGCCCGAAACAAAAAAAATCCAGCGAACAATACGAAAATGCACTTTACTTTTTAGCTGACGGTCAGACAACTGAAGAGAAATGGGATTGCGAAGGATTTTACGTACCTAATGACGCAGTACTAACAGACTTAACTGTTGAAGGACAGGATGGACAACAATTGAGGGGCGCTGTTGCTGTCAAGATACCTGATGGAACGAATTTAGTTCTCAAGAAAAATCCCGACACAGGCATAGTTGAATTCAACGTTCCTTCTAGTAAAATATTGAAAGCAGGCGATGCCAACTGGTTTATACCGAATGTATCGCAAGCATTCATAGATACACGAGTCCCAAATGCACTTCCCAGTCAGAACGAGGATATCGAGGATTAAAGTTCCCGCATTTGTCCTACTGTGAAGGCGTATTTGTGATTACGGTTACAGCCAAAATCCGCGAAAAAATCAGAAGTAACTCTCTGAAAAGCTCTGATAATTTGGCTGTAACCCTGACTAAAGAAGAGTAGTAAAAATTAAGGGTGTTATTGATGCAGTTAAAGTTAAAATCCATGCAGGTAGAGGCAAATACGAAGAAGCAAGGACGACTGAATCCGTCGCGAGTGCGGGATCACTTGGCGAACGAACGCACTTATCTGGCATGGATGCGTAGCGCGATCGCTCTCATGGGTTTTGGCGTCGTCATCGTCCGCCTTCGCGCCTTCCACCCACCCCTTCTCCCTCATCCCGGCAATGGCTGGAAATTAGGTTTACTCTTCTCTCTAGTGGGTTTAGTGACAGTCTTGCTCTCCACCCAGCACTACTTCGCCGTCCGCCGCGACATCGACGAGGATACTTACGAACCAGCCGATCGCTGGGTGATCCTGTTTAGCCTCGCGGTACTAATCCTGGGTGCGGGAGTTATCTATTTTGTCTTCACAGCACCCCTCAGTCCAATGAGTCCCGTTATGCCTGACTGATAATTCTCTCTAGTGCAGCGCGGCAGAAATAACCCATTAGTTCAGAAGTAGTTAAATGTCTGACAATCAAAAGATTTTTGATTTTTGACTTTTGACTTTTGACTTCCGCGTAGCGGCACTAGGCTCACGCCGGATAAACTAATTTCCAGCTTACCATCACTAATATTGTGTAAATAACAAGCCGGAGTGCTGGTTGAGGAGTAATTTTGCAGAGTTTGGCACCCACCAGCACCCCCGGCACCGTGCCTAACCAAATAGGCAATACCAGACTCCAGTCAACTGTGCCAAGGCACAAATGCCCCAGAGAAGTAAAAAACAACAAAATGGCTGCCTGTGAAAGATCTGTCCCTACCAACTTACGAGAGTCAAGGCGGAAAAAGGCAATCAGTACGAGTGCAAACATCGAACCGGAAGACACGCTAGTCAAACCGACCAGACAGCCTAAAACAGATCCAATACCAATCGTCTGAAAACGACCGCCGTTAGTTTTTAAGTCAAATTTGGGTAGTTCTGGTAACTGCAATTGAGGAACAAAATTTTTCAACAACAATTGTGCAAGCGCCGACAAAGCGACAAGCAGCATCATTATCCCCAGCAAGCGCAGCAGTATGTCATCCAGATTAAGAGTCCCATTATGTTTGATTATGTATAAAATCCCCACTCCCGTCAGCGACCCAGGAACACTTCCCAATGCCAGCCATTTGACAACTTGCAGATCGAGTGTTTTTTGCTGCCAGTGCTTGAAACCACCGACAACCTTCATCAAAGTGGCAGCCACTACATCAGAACTGACAGCGATCGAAGGCGGTACTTGGAACACGAAAATCAACATCGGGGTGATCAGAGACGCTCCACCAATTCCTGTTAAACCAACTATGATGCCAACTACGAAGCTAAGACCCGAAAGTAATAAATAGTTCATCGGAATATACGGTATGGGGGAAACTCAGTCACGAAGCGTGCCCAGAGGAAAGCAACACGAGCGGTAATAAAGCGCCATGAATCTTAAAATGCGTAACTGTAGCCATCTTTTCGATGAACAATTTGGCAGTATTTGTAACTAATTCCTTGCACCGTTTCTGACGCATAAATGTTAAACGAGCCAGATGACCTAACCGCAACACGCCCCACGTACTCACCAATTTTCTTTCCTGATGTAACAATTGCTTTCACAATGTCACCTGTTTGAAAACCCTTAACGAATTTATTTCGAGGAACGTATCGAGATGGAAAGCCAAACTTATCAGTGCGGCACATTTGACGAGTACCATGTCCACTAGCTTTAATCAATAATGGCTTGCTTGTTAGTACTTCCAATGACTCAACTTGAGCAACGCAAGCAGCATCTAACCAATGAGTTTTAGGTAAATTTAATCGAGTGCGATTAAATTTAGTCAGTCCTCCAGAGCCAGTTGAGACAGGCAAGCCAGTTTCTTGGAGCCGATTAAACAGCGCCCATCGGGTTGAGTTAACCGCCGCAGCATCTTTAAGGGGACGTTTCGCTTGAGATAAAATCCGCTTAAGAATGTCCGGCTTTTTAGCAAGGAATTGCTCAATATTTTTGGTTCCCTTTTTCTGGTTGCACTTCTCACAAGCAAGGCAAAGATTAGAGATCCGGTCAGATCCGCCTTTGGCTTTAGAATGAACATGATCAACCTGCAACGGTACATTTTCTGCGCTACAGTAAGCGCATTTTCTCTCCCATTTGTTAAGCAAATACTCGCGAACTTCATAGCCATGTAATTCTCCCTGCTGATACTCAATGCCTGAGATTTCAGAGTTTTCTAGTTGTTGCAGGTCAAATCGGACAAGCTCTTGAACAATTGATTTAATAGGTGCAAACTTAATGAACTTGCTTACCCAAGTAATCGTTGTTTCAACGCGATGTTGCAATGATGGCGCTAGCCATCCATAAGGGCGGGTACGGTTCAAAAATCTTGCTTGTCGGTAACGAGTATGGCGACTTCTGCGAGAACAACGTAGTGAACGACGCGATTCAAGACTTGCTTTTATCGTTTGACCCCGATGAGTTAGTTCAGCACCAAACATAACTTTGTTTTCTTGAAGTAAAGCGATCCCAGTCGTTTTGGAGCCGGGATCTAGTTTGAGGGTAATTGGCTCAGGGTTTTCCGCCACCTCCTTTTTAAGAATAATCGTAAATGGAAACAGTCTAAAAACGGCAGCTTTTTTAGCCAGAAGTAGTTTGCGAGCCGTTACAGGACGGCACGGTGAGAGAGGTTTTTTGTTGGTATCAATGACTAAAACGTAATTTTGGTTAGACATGGTTTTGTCTCTACTGATTTCTCGTAATGTTAGCTTCGCCAATGTTTTAAGAGCTTTTTAGACTTGCAGCACTGCCTCAGTGACCTTAAGACTGTTTAACGGCAAATGACAGAGCGGGGAACTAGCTTTGCATTCCAAGGTGTCGTGACTCAAAAAACGTAGACCTCGAAAGTCTTAGGCTGGTCAGGACGGCTTGTTTTGATTTCTCTTACAAGCCCAGCGTCTTTAGACCTGGGTTCCTGACACTGTTGCCCTATTACAGGGTGTTAAGTGGAGAAGCTTCAACTCGAATTAAGCTTCTGCTTTAGTGCTAAAACACAACAACTTAAGCGAACAGTAGACCAAACCTTTTACCACCAGTTCATCTGCTTTTCAACTTTGAGGCACATAACGATTACTTAGCAAAAACTTTGGTGGGTTTAATCTATTGTAACTAGACAGATTTACTGCTTACTCAGCTTCACATAATCTTTACAGGAAATAGGGCCGGAGTTGCGAGAATTTTAAATTGCATCAACGCCAAAATGATTACGGTGTAAGCAGTAGAGGAAACTAGACCCGTCAATAGCTCTTTTTTAAGATTACGCTCTTTGGGTTGCCCTTGAAAAACATCCACAGATCCAAATTGCATCAATATAATCCCAGCAATGTTGGAAAGCCAGTACCCTAAGATTGAGCAAGGTAGGCGTAAATCTGAGGAAAGCAAACTACACACATAGCCAAAAAAATAAGCTATTGGCAAATTGAAAATCAAATCATTCCACCAACATAGTGGTGAGAGCAAATATCCAATTACCAGAAAAAATCCGCCCCTTAGTTTTTTCGACATGACTTCTATCCGTTTCAGTGGGTTAGAGCTATACAGGTAATCTACGGTTATTTTGTGGGGTATGGCGTATCGTTGTGCCTTGCCTACCTCTGGGCCAGAATATCCAGGCAGGGCAAGAACTTGAACTCGTCTTGTGTAGCCTGCTGTAGCTGCTCAGATTTTCGCTGACTGTTCTGACATCGATCATAATACATAATTTCGCTAGACTTACCGTAGTTTAATCCAAAGGTTGAGTAAATGTCTAGGGGAAAATTAGGATCGATCTTGGGATTGCCCGGATTGCTTGGGCTTCTGCCTATTCCCAGTTATCTGAGTAATTATACTTAATCGTTTGGCAAATTCGTGTCTATCTTATCCCTGGGTAATTGCCAGGTTGGCGAAAGGGAAAAAATTACAACGGTTTTCAAGTGAGTGAGGTACAGAGAAACGTACATAGAAACCGGGTTTCTGGGCTGTACTTCATCCAACTGCAAACCGCTATAATTACTTCGATCTACCTATCAATAATTCCCTCAAATCCAACAATTTTGCACTGTCATTACCAAAAACCACAGGCAGATCCCCATTCCATTTATCTATGGCTTGCTTTAGCAGTATTTCAGGAGTCAAATTTTCGCGCAGCAACCTTTGTGCCTCAGCCTCTCCTTTAGCTAAATTAACCTTTACCTCTGCTTCTTTTGTTGCTTTTTGCGCTAAAAAACTTGTTTGCTTTGCTTGCTGTTCGGCAATTTGCTTCGCTTCGACAGCTTCATTAAAGCGTTTTGAGAAGTGGATATTTACTAGAGAAATATCATCAATTGCCAGGTGATAGTTACTTATTCGTGCGGTCAATAAATTATCTACACCAGATTTAAGTTCTTCCCGCTTAGTAATGATTTCTTCGGCTGTGTACTTTGCTACTACTGCCTTTAGCACTTCTTCAACCGCTGGTTTGATAATGCGATCGACAACCTCTGTCTCAGCACCAATTTGTTGAAAAACAATGTTTGCTTCCTCTGGAATAATATGCCAGTTGAGAGCTACATTGGTGAAAACATCCTGGAGATCTTTGGAGGATGCTTGAGTGGATATATCCTGCTTTTGTATGCGAACGCTCAATTTTTTTACGGTATTAACTAAGGGAATAATTGGGTGAATTCCTTCTCCTAGTACCCTTTGTACGTTACCAAATTCCATCAACACGCCCCGTTCTCCAGCATTTACAATTGTAAAGGGCGTGAAGATAATAATTAGCAGCAATACAACTAAAGTCAACTTACCAACCCTGGAAAAAGCATTACTTTTTTTCATGACTAATGACTTAGCTCTAGAACACCGATTCAGCAATCAAAAGCCTAACCCCCTTTGCCCCTGACCCCTATGACCCTTGCCCCCGGCCCCTTACCTACAAGGTATGGGGCCGGGGCAAGGGCTAAGAACAGTCGCGCCTACAAGTATCCACTGGGTAGCGTCGTCTAAAAATACCCATTGCGTTTTTGACTGAACCTGGTTAGGATATAATCTTGTAACTATTAAATACGGTATTCCTACCAATTAACCGTAGATTAACAAGGAGAACATTGGATGGGTCTGTGGTATAGCACCGAGAAACAAGGCAAGTCCTTAGCTGAGTCGGCTACTCGTGGAGCCGCTGAATTATCAGGGTTTATAGGACAGTGGTGCGAACAGCAGGGCATGGGTAAGTTAAAGTTTGCTTCCCTAAAAGGCTTCGTGTCGTTATTTTTGGTGGGAGTGAGTTTGAGTGCGGCTCTAGCATCCTGCTCTGGCAACAACTCTAATCCCAGCGCTACATCAAGTGGTGGTGCCACCCCAGCGGCTAAAACTGGGGACGTTGAAGTGACGCTGGTTTCCTATGCAGTCACCCGCGCCGCTTACGAAAAGATTATTCCCCAGTTCACAGCCAAGTGGAAACAGGAACACAACCAAAACCTTACCTTCAACCAGAGTTATGGCGGGTCTGGTTCCCAAGCCCGTGCTGTGATTGATGGCTTGGAGGCGGATGTGGTGGCGTTAGCCTTGGCGCTCGATACTAAGAAAATTGAGCAAGCCGGACTAATTCTACCAGGTTGGGAAACCGAAGCTCCCAATGGTGCGATCGTAACTAAATCCGTCGCCGCTTTGGTCACCCGCGACGGCAACCCCAAAAAAATTCAAACCTGGGCAGATTTAGCAAAAGATGGCGTCAAAGTCATTACCGCTAACCCCAAAACTTCAGGTGGCGCTCGCTGGAATTTCTTGGGTTTATGGGGTTCCATTACCCGCACTGGAGGTGACGATGCCAAAGCCCAGGAATTTGTTAACAAAGTCTACAAGAATGTCCCCGTGCTACCCAAAGATGCTCGCGAAGCCAGCGATGTCTTTTTCAAACAAGGTCAGGGAGATGTTTTAATCAACTACGAAAACGAAGTTATTTTGGCTGGGCTAAACGGTGAGAAACTTCCTTACGTAGTGCCAGATGTGAATATTTCGATCGACAATCCCGTCGCCGTTGTAGACAAAAACGTTGATAAACACGGCACCAGAGAAGTTGCAGAAGCATTTGTCAAGTTTCTCTACACACCAGAAGCTCAACGCGAATTTACTAAAGTTGGCTTCCGACCCGTCGATCCCACGGTAGGAGAAGAAGTAGCTAATCAATTTAGCAAAATCAAAACTCTCTTCACCGCACAAGATTTGGGTGGTTGGGATGCAATCCAGAAGAACTTTTTTGATGATGGGGCTGTTTTTGACAAAATTCAGTCCGCCAAGTAAATCAATCACCAATCAACAAATAACTACTTATGGCTGTATCTGTTTCTTCGGCACCTACTCCAATTAGGAAAAACTTTCTGTATCAGCTGACCAATATCTCTTGGCCGTGGCGAATTACAATAGGGTATCTTGCCCTAATGCTATTTCTACCAGTGTCGGCGCTTATATTAAAAGCGAGTACAGAAAATCCGGTTAACTTTTGGCGAATTGCTACCAGTCCCATAGCTCTATCTACTTATGATGTCACCTTTGTCACATCATTTATCGCAGCTTTAATCAACGGAGTGTTTGGCTTTTTAATTGCTTGGGTTTTAGTCCGGTACGATTTCCCCTTCAAGCGGTTAATTGAAGCAGCGATCGATTTACCCTTTGCTTTACCCACCTCCGTTGCTGGTTTAACTTTGGCAACCGTTTACAGCGAAAACGGCTGGATTGGTTCCCTGCTAGCACCTTTCGGAATTAAAGTAGCGTTTACTCGCCTGGGGGTAGGCGTAGCAATGCTGTTCATCTCCTTGCCTTTTGTAGTGCGAACCTTGCAGCCTGTAATGCAGCAAATGGAAAAGGAGATCGAAGAAGCAGCCTGGTCATTGGGAGCCTCTCAATGGCAGACGTTTTGGCATGTGGTTTTGCCACCCTTAATGCCAGCACTTTTAACTGGTGTCGCACTGGGGTTTGCTAGAGCTGTTGGAGAATACGGTTCGATCGTAATTGTCGCTTCCAACATTCCATATAAGGATTTAATCGCATCTGTGCTGATTATCCAGCGATTGGAGCAGTATGACTATTCGGGCGCGACAGTGATTGGCGTTGTACTGTTGGGAATTTCACTGTTAATACTAATCGCAATTAACGTTTTACAAGCTTGGGGGCGACGTTATGAACTCTAATTTAGTGGGACATTCTTTGCAGCCAGATTCGCCGGATTCGCGATCGTCCTCATCAGCTGAGAAGCGTGGTTGGGTAAAAGTAGTTGCGATCGCAGTTGCGATCGCCTACTTATCGCTAATCTTGTTCGTTCCCTCCCTCAACGTCTTTGTACAAGCATTTAAAGGAGGGTTTGGGCCTTTTATGGACAACCTGACGGAACGTAATTTTGTCCATTCCGTACAGCTTACTCTCGTAATCGCTCTGATTGTCGTGCCTGTAAATACAGTGTTTGGACTCTGTGCCGCTTGGGTAATTGCACGCAATCAATTTCGCGGTCGAACCTTTCTAATTAGCCTTCTAGACATCCCCTTTGCAGTATCGCCAGTCGTAGCCGGACTGATGATTGTACTACTTTACGGACGTAATGGTTGGTTTGGGCCACTACTAGAAGCGGCAAACATTAAAATTGTTTTTGCCATGCCTGCAATGGTATTAGCGAGTGCTTTTATCACCTTGCCTTTTGTCGCTCGCGAAGTCATTCCCGTTCTAGAAGAAGCTGGTTCCGAACAAGAAGAAGCCGCTAAAACTTTGGGTGCAAATGACTGGCAAGTATTCTGGCGCGTCACATTACCCAATATTAGTTGGGGTTTGCTTTACGGTGTGATTTTAACTAATGCCAGAGTCATGGGCGAGTTTGGTGCTGTCTCTGTCGTATCTGGTAATATCACTGGCAAAACTCAAACCCTGCCGCTTTTTGTAGAAGAAGCCTACAAGCAATACCAGACTCAAGCCGCATTCTCAGCCGCCGTACTACTCGCCGGTTTGGCATTTGTCACCCTGGTACTGAAAGAAATTCTGGAACGTAAAACCCGCATCAAAGAAGTTGAATAGACATCTCCAAAAAAAAATGTAGAGACGTTGCATGCAACGTCTCTACAAGGGTTATAGGTAACGCACCTTTAATTTTTGGAAATATCTAATGAGACAGATTTGCTAATTTCAAATTTTAGATTTCAGATTTCAAATTTAATTTTTAAATTTCCCATCTGAAATTGGCAATCTGGGATTACCTATCACCTATTATCTACCCATTACGGAGGCTAAAATGATAATTCAAAATAGCAACAACAGTCCATCAGAGCAATTTAACACAACTGGCCTCAGCCAGAAAGCAGATCTTCAAACTTCTCCTGATGATCTTAGGCTCACTCAAATTCGCATTCGACTTCGCATTCCCAAAGATTATCATCAGGAACCAGTCATTTCCCGGTTGATTTCTCAGCACGGCGTCACAGTCAATATTGCCGCCGCTTTACTTTCAGCAAACGCAAGGGATGATGGCTGGTTTGACTTGGAACTCAAAGGCACTCCTCAACAGATTAGCAGTGCTTTAATTTACATTAATGATTTGGATCTGGAAGTCTGGCACGATTCCAGTTCTCACGAAGACAGTTGGTAAAAGTTCAGCAATGAGGCTTGGTAGATGCCTTAATTGCGACTAATGCCAAAGCAGTGGACGAGTTTGGTGCAGTATGGGTTGTTTGCTTGAGCGTTGCTCGCCAAACTCAAATCTTTGGCTAGATTCACGCCATGCTGTTTTCAATTGCCCAACGTGCTAGTTCTGTGCGGTTATGCAGACCCGTTTTACCCAGCATATTGGAAACGTGGCTTTCTACCGTGCGCTGACTCACACCTAGTTCGTCGGCAATTTCCCGGTTGGATAGACCCCGCGCCACGTGCTGTACCACTTTTAGTTCGGTCGTCGTTAACTGCACATCGAAGGGAACTTGGATTTTCTGGCCATCTTCTCCTTTGGCTTGGTGGGCTATTAGCCGCTCGGTATGCTTGAGGGAAGATTCCACTTGAGCTACTAATTCTTCTGGCTCAAATGGTTTAACCATATAGACATCTGCTCCCGTGTTGAGACCTTTGACCTTATCGGAGCTTTGACCTTTTGCCGAAAGGAATAGAACCGGAATCCAGCTGGATTCTGGATTTTCTCTCACGTGCTTCACGAAGGTATAGCCGTCCATCTCCGGCATCATCACATCGCAGATAATCAGGTGAGCTTTGTCCGTTTCGAGCAATTCCAGTGCTTGCCGACCATTTTCTGCTGTAAGCACTTCGTATCCCCGAAATTCCAGGTAATCCTTAACTAGCAGGATTAGGTTGGGGTCATCGTCTATCAGTAGCAGTCGTTTTGCATCTCTGAGGCGAGTTTCTTTCATGCTGTGCCACTGGTCCATTGCGAGTAAGTCGATCGAGTTTACAAATTGTCTCACGTCGTGTTATCTGAATTTGGCTGAATCGGCTGTTGGGTATGACCTGTGAGTAAGGTAACAACTGCCATACGGCACTGGAACTCAGCACTACTTAGAAAACAGAAGTAAGTCTAGTAGTAATACGTAAGTAGGGTGTTTAATTGTAATGATAATATGGAAAGTTTACATAAGTCCAGTAAAAAATAATCACCCCTTCTACGGATGGGATCGATCGCACCCTCTGTTCGTTAAAGGTCTGTGGGCTAACTCAACTTTCTGTTCAGATTGTAGAAGGTTCTGGCAAAGGATGGGTTAAGAAGGCGTATTCTTCGACGACCCGTGAGCCAATCAGATGCTCCTGGATAATCCGCTCGATGACTTCAGGAGTCGCGTTGCGATACCAAACGCCATCCGGGTAAACTACTAAGATTGGCCCTTGGGCACAAACTCGCAAGCAGTTCGCTTTGGTGCGAAAGATGCAGCTGGGCCTAGTGGGTGTTGGCTTTTCGAGTTTTAATTCTTTTAGCCGTTTTTTCAGGTAGTTCCAAGATTCCAAACCAGCTTGCTTGGCGCAACATTCGGGTTTGGTTTGGTCTGCACAGATAAAAATATGCCGTTGAATTTGGCCCAGTCCCAAGGTTTGCACGCAAGCTGCGAAGGCGTTGTCGTCTGACGCTTCATCTGCCAAAGCTACTGAGTTTTCTGTCATTGTAGTGCGATCGTCCATTAATCCCCTCAAATGATTGTCTCTCCAAATCACGATTTACGCATCTGGTCGCAGGAGTGGGGGAGACCTGGAGTCGGATTTTGCAGATCTTCCCCCTCTTCCCTCTTCCCTCTTCCCTCTTCCCTAGCCCCTAGCCCCTAGCCCCTAGCCCCTTCTGACTAAGTTCGGGAACCCGTACAAAGAAATTTGTTGCGATCGCACTCCATCTCGGTTAAATTAGCACTCAGGGGATGAGAGTGCTAAACTCAAGTTGAGGCCAGGGCCATAGGTAAAAATGTAATCTTTTGACCAATGACCTTTTGACCAAGGATCGATCGCAAACTATAGTAGGAGAAAATTTAGTATGGCAGCAGTATCTCTGAGCGTTTCTACCGTTAAACCACTAGGCGAGCGCGTCTTTGTGAAAGTCAGTCCCTCCGAGGAAAAGACCGCCGGTGGGCTGTATTTGCCCGAAACCGCCAAAGAAAAACCCCAAGTGGGAGAAGTGGTCCAGGTTGGCCCTGGCAAGCGCAATGATGACGGCGCGCGTCAAGAAATGGAAGTGAAAATCGGCGACAAAGTTCTCTACTCCAAGTACGCTGGCACAGACATCAAACTTGGCACCGAAGAATACGTTCTCCTCTCAGAAAAAGACATTCTCGCCATCGTTTCCTAAATGCCTTTTTAAGTACTGAGTGCTGAGTACTCAGTGCTAAGTTAATCCAAAATCCAAAATCTAAAATCCAAAATCGTTCAAAACTATGGCTAAGCGCATCATATACAACGAAAACGCTCGTCGTGCCCTAGAAAGGGGTATGGATATTCTGGCCGAAGCAGTGGCCGTCACCCTGGGGCCAAAAGGCCGTAACGTCGTGCTGGAGAAGAAATTCGGCGCACCTCAGATTGTCAATGATGGCGTTACGATCGCCAAAGAAATTGAACTGGAAGACCACGTTGAAAACACCGGCGTAGCACTAATCCGTCAAGCCGCTTCCAAGACTAATGACGCCGCCGGTGATGGCACCACAACCGCTACCGTACTAGCCCACGCGATCGTAAAAGAAGGGCTGCGTAACGTCGCCGCCGGTGCTAATGCCATTGTCCTGAAGCGCGGTATCGACAAAGCTACCAACTTCCTGGTAGAAAAGATTGCCCAACACGCCCGTCAAGTAGAAGATTCTAAAGCTATCGCCCAAGTTGGCACAATCTCTGCTGGTAACGACGAAGAAGTCGGACGGATGATTGCCGAAGCGATGGACAAAGTAGGCAAGGAAGGCGTGATTTCCCTGGAAGAAGGGAAGTCCATGACTACCGAACTAGAAATCACCGAAGGGATGCGCTTTGACAAAGGCTACATCTCTCCTTACTTCGCTACCGACGCCGAACGGATGGAAGCGATTCTAGATGAGCCTTTCATCCTCCTGACTGACAAAAAGATTGCCTTAGTGCAAGACTTGGTGCCAGTACTAGAGCAAGTGGCTCGTTCTGGTCGTCCTCTGCTGATTATCGCAGAAGATATTGAAAAAGAAGCTCTGGCTACCCTGGTAGTCAACCGCTTGCGTGGCGTGCTGAACGTAGCAGCCGTGAAAGCTCCTGGTTTTGGCGATCGCCGCAAAGCTATGCTGGAAGACATCGCCGTCCTCACCGGCGGTCAAATGATCACCGAAGATGCCGGTCTGAAGCTGGAAAGCACCAAGCTGGATATGCTGGGTAAAGCTCGCCGCATCACCATCACCAAAGACAGCACCACCATCGTCGCCGAAGGCAATGAAAAAGCTGTCAAAGCTCGTTGCGAACAAATCCGCCGTCAAATGGAAGAAACCGATTCTTCTTACGACAAGGAAAAACTGCAAGAGCGTCTTGCTAAACTCGCTGGTGGTGTAGCCGTAATTAAGGTTGGTGCTGCCACCGAAACCGAAATGAAGGATCGCAAGCTGCGCCTGGAAGATGCCATCAACGCCACCAAGGCAGCCGTAGAAGAAGGTATTGTCCCTGGGGGCGGTACGACTCTGGCTCACCTGGCACCTCAAGTAGAAGCTTGGGCCAACGAAAATCTCAAAAATGAAGAGTTGACTGGTGCTTTGATTGTCTCTCGTGCGTTGTCTGCTCCTCTGAAGCGGATTGCTGAAAACGCCGGTCAAAACGGTGCTGTCATCGCTGAGCGCGTCAAAGAGAAGGACTTCAACGTTGGTTACGATGCTGCCAAAGGCGAATTCGTCGATATGTTTGACGCTGGTATCGTTGACCCCGCCAAGGTGACTCGTTCCGCTCTGCAAAATGCCGCTTCGATCGCTGGTATGGTGCTGACTACCGAGTGCATCGTAGTTGACAAGCCCGAATCGAAGGAAGGTGCTGGTGCTGGCGCTGGCGCTGGTATGGGTGGCGGCGACTACGATTACTAATTTTCAGTAGGGCAGGGGCAAGATGCCTTGCCCCTGCCCTTTTACAAAAACAGCTACTTCCTGGTGGAGGTAGCTGTTTTTTTATTGGAACCGCTGTTAGAGTAGGATAGCTTATAGCCAGAATCGAAACGTTATCATCCGCAACCGAGAATTTAACTGTTATCACATCTCTATTGCGTGTTGTTCATAGCGACCCAGATATATTAGGGGGAACTCCTGTATTTGTCGGTACTCGCGTACCCATAAAAACCTTGCTTGATTATCTGGAAGCAGGTGATTCGCTTGATGAGTTTCTAGACCATTTTCCCAGTGTCAGTCGCGAACAAGCCGTCAGAGTTCTCCAATTGGCAAAGGAAATGTTGATTGCTGATGCGACTCCTGCTTGATGAATGTGTTCCACGACCACTTAAACGTGAACTCACGGACTATGAAGTACGAACAGTTGTGGAGATGGGTTGGTCGGGTAAAAAAAATGGCGAGTTACTGCAACTTATGGTTCAAGCGAATTATTGCTAAAATGTAAATATTATGGTATAAATATCGTTTTGCTTACAACTGACTAGCAGTTGTAAGCGCAAAGGTCGGGAGGTAAGCTGAGTGTCCGCCACCATCACAATTAGCCCATCAGAAATTCGACAGATTTTCCAACCTCGCACTTCTAGTTCTTCACGGTTTTGGGAACTTGGACAAAAGGCTAATGCTTTAGCTGTTATGGTCGAAGATCGTTGGGAGATGTTTCCCGATGAAGTGCGAGAATTGCTTACAACGTTTGCCTATGTGGTTATTGAACCACCTAAAGGGATATGGGATAGGATTTTTGAATTCTTAAGTCGTTTTGGTTTGGCTTTGGTTTTAGCTTGGATTGCTATTAAAGGTGAGCAAGATGCTTTTGTTGCTTATTCTAGTGGATGTAAGCGTCTCATAAACGCAATTCTGGGTAGAATTGAACGAGAAGAAAATGCTTATGAAAAAGCATTATCTGAAGCTCTTGAAGAGGCTCTTGATAATTTGGAAAGCCGAAAAGCTATGACTGCGGAGGAAGCTTGTGAACGGATCGGGAGAATTTCAGATCAAACTATCAGAGAACTTTGAGAGATCCTATCAAAACCTGATTCGCGATCGTTATCGCAAAAATACCGCCGCAGCGACAGAGTTTAACCAATTAATCCAACAATTCATCATAATTCTGACTAGCGAAAACTAACCACTTAGCCTAATATAGCAACCGCCAGGGCGATTAAGGCAACTCCAACTGTTACCTTTAGTCCATAATCCCTTACAGAGTAAGCTTTTTCCTCTTCCCTCTTCCCTAGTCCCTAGCAAGAAAGCCCCTAGTCCCTAGCTATAACTTGGTTTTGGTTCCTCAACTCAACCTACAACCTTTACTTACTTCGCCTTCAAAAATATTATTTTATCAATGTTGCTAATTCTTGTAAAAGTACCTCCTGCTCCTGCTTAATTGCATCTAGCCTACTGAGAATATTTACCATCCTCCCTTGACGCTCGCTGGTATTAAAAGTCAAACCTGATGCGGCGGTAACTAATTCATTTCCTCTCACCTTATCCAACGATTGAGAACCAAATCCGAAAACAGCCCGAACCAGTTTAAAAGGTACTTGAAAAATAGATATCCATGCTTTTTCTGACAGGCTAGTTATCAATCTTAAAAGTCCCGATCCTAAGAAAACTACTAATAAAATAATGAAAAGTAAAATCCCTAAACTTGGCAAGGGGTGATTCCATACCCATAAGATTAGTGGGTGTTTATTCAGCCAGTCATTGATAAATGAAGTAAAAGCAGTTTGAATTCCCTCAGAAAATGACAAGCTCAGACCTTCAGTTTTTTGAATAGTCTCTTCTAAAGAAGCTTTAGCTTTTTCACTAACTTCATTTATATTGGCAACAGCCTTGTTAGTGGTTTCGGATAAAGCCCCTTTTGCCTTTTCAGTAAGTTCTGTAACGGTTGCGAGAGCTTTGTTTGTGACTTGATTAACATTATTGACGGCTTGACCAGTGGTATGGGTGATTACATCTTTTGCCTTCTCCGTAGTTTGAGCTACAGATTCAACAGCTTTATTTGTAGTTACCGTGACGTTATTAGCAGCTTTAGTAGCAGCTGTAGATAGAGTATTCTGCGCTTTTTCAGTAGTTTCAGCTACTGTTGCCACAGCTTTGTTGAAGGCTTGATTGAGGATATTAATGGCTTGGCTAGTCGTGTTATCAAGAGTATATTGTGCTTTATCAGCAGTTTCATTCAATGAGCCTTTAGCTTTTTCTGTTGCTTCTGTTAAAGAAGTTACTGCATTTCCAGTGGTTTGGCTCAAAAAATCTTTTGTCTTCTGAAAGTTTTGAGAAAGTCCGTCCAGTAATGCTATTTCGTTAATCATTCTCTTATCTCCTCCTCGTTGGCTGCTGAATATAGTCAAATGGTCAAATAATATTATATTACTTTACTGGACAAATAAGGTTTCGATTTAGAGATTTTTTTACAGTATTTCTACTTACTTAGTAGCTTAATCTGCTTACGCATCTGTGCTGCCCTTTCCTCAACGAAACCTACCCAATCTACCCATAATTTGACTAGGCCCCACTACTAAGGGATAATTGAATTGATCGCAAGCACAAAGCTGCCTTGCCAAAATAAAGACTTTACAGTGTAATCTATTTCATTTTTCACTCAATTTTCATAATTAAGCCAAAAAATAAAGAAAGCTTAAATTCACACCACTCATTACAGCCACATTCCATATAATCCCGATGACGTGAAATTTGTACAAAATCTAAAACTTGATACTCAAACACAGAAAGAATAGGAATTTGGTGGCGATCGCAACTAAAAAAAATCTTACTATTTTACCTTGCCTCTACCTTTGTTACAAAATCAAAAGAGCATTTCGCTTCATCCCGCCGAGGGAACAATTTCTACATCTGTTTTGTCGTACAACCAGAAAAGTTAGCAGGATACGAATTTGGCATCGCTATCAGTGTATCCTCTATAAAAGGCTGTCAACCGACTCTGGAGCCACTCTAAAGATGAAATTGAAATTTCTAGCTACCGCCCTCCTAGCCGCTCCCCTCTGCCTAGTAACGACCGTCAGAGCGGAAAATAGCCTCCAATTCAGACAGTTAGGGGCAATCCAACCGTCAGTTTTGGTAGCTCAATCCGATTGGAGCGAGTTTTCTTCGGCTTCAGGCGGGTTTGCTGTCTTGATGCCCGGTACGCCTAAAGAAGAGAGCGAAACCAGCGACGATGGCTCAGTCGAATACTCATACACTCTTTCTCTGGAAAAAGCGGCTTTCTTAGTTCACTACACCGATATTCCTAATGCAGATGAATTGAGTGCCGAACAAATTAAAGAAATTTTGGATGATACTCCTGCTGACTTTGCTAAAGGGGCTGAAGCTAAGTTGTTAGGAACTAGAAGCATTTCAATTGATGACAATCCTGGCAAAGAGTTTGAATTTAGTCTCAGCGATGGTACTCCTGGCAAAGCTAGGGTATATATGGTGAAGAAGCGGCTGTATGTTGTCGTGGGAATGACATCTGAATCTGAAAATACTCAAAGGTTTCTCAACTCGTTCCGTTTGCTTTGATTTCTAATGGATAATTGTTCATGCAACCAAAATCATTAAATATATTGCCAAATTCGTAGAAACCCCTCCCCGCAACAGGGAGGGCAGGGTGGTTTCATACAAAAAAAGAAAAAACTTTTGGGAGTTGGTTGGCTAAAGCCCGTTGTGCTTGGGGGATAGTCCGGTAGCCCCAATACCCGGTCATTGCCCCCAGTAATATTAGCAACGATACCAACCACAATTCATGTCGGCTTCCCCGAATGTGCCGATAGTCCGGGACTAGCTGTAACTGCTCGATCGCATTCATACTTTTTGGTTGTAGACGAGCGATCGCTCATCAGCATGATAATTTTTATTTTTTTGTATGAAACCACCCTGCCGACCGCCCTTGCCTTGGGAGAGAAAAGTCCTCTTCCCCCTTGCCTTGCGGGGCCCTTGCCTTGGGGGGAGAAAAGCGTAAGTCTTATTTGTAACTGCTAAACTCTAATAGTCTAATTTATAATGTTTGGCCGCTAAACCTTCGTATGATATATAACCCTTCTTTGCGTGAAGAACCGATCGATCAGCCAGCTGCTGTGATTCCCCTCAAGCAAGAGACTTCAATTTTGGACTGGTTAGAAGCTACAGGTCGCCTACTGGCGCGTGCGGAAGACGATCTTGGCGGATATTTAGACGAGGAGGAAGACATCGATCAACTCATAGGAAGCGATGACATCGTATATGGTGACGACGCTGGAGATGATGACGACGACATCGCTGATGACGCAGATTGACCACTCAAGAGCAAATCTTTAATGCCGATTCACCAATGATTGTCTAGAAGTCTAAATTTGTTGTGTGGAGTGAAATAGCAGTTCTGTGGATGCTAAATCATTGGAATTCAGGTTACTAAACTTCTCAGGAACTAGCCTGTCTGTGTTGCTAGCCGTTTCGCTCAGTTTGGTGGCGCTACTTTGCGATTATCAAGCAAATAGAGCTTTTAACCCCAGCTTTTCCCTGACGCTGCCTTTCTGGGTTTGTGCGGCTGCAACAACTGGGCTAGGCTACTGGGTGGTGCCAATTTTGCGATCGCTCAAAACCGGACAAGTAATTCGCGAAGATGGTCCCCAAACCCACTTGAAAAAAGGCGGCACCCCCACAATGGGCGGGGTGTTCTTTATACCAGTAGGGGTTCTCGTTGCTCTCTTGTGGTCTGGCTTTACTTTGGAATTGCCAAACCTTGCGCCCGTACTGGCTGTATCAGCGCTAACACTGGCTTATGGATTTATCGGCTGGTTAGATGATTGGCAAATCCTACGCCGCAAGTCCAATAAAGGCATCTCGCCACAAATGAAATTAGCCTTGCAAATTGGTTTTGCAGTCCTATTTTGTTTGTGGCTAATTTTGAGTCAACCAGCAGGTATCGCAACAGTAGTTTTACCATTTGGTTTAGCTTTACCATTGGGATTATTGTTCTGGCCTTTAGCTGCATTTGTCCTAGTAGCAGAAAGTAACGCTACCAACCTAACAGATGGTGTGGATGGACTCGCAGGTGGACTCTGTGCGATCGCACTACTCGGACTAGGCGCTTCAGTTCCTTCCTACCCCGGACTGATGATTTTCTGCGCCTGCATGAGTGGCAGTTGTTTAGGTTTTATAGCACATAACCGCAACCCAGCTACCGTCTTCATGGGAGATACTGGTTCCCTCGCTTTGGGAGGTGCTTTAGCATCAGTTGCGCTTCTGAGCAACACGCTTTGGATCTTATTTATCCTTAGCGGTATTTTCTTTGTGGAAACCCTTTCGGTACTCGCACAAGTTAGTTATTACAAAGCTACAAAAGGCCCTGATGGTATTGGTAAGCGGCTGTTTAAAATGGCACCGCTACACCACCATCTAGAACTCAGCGGCTGGTCGGAAATCCAAGTCGTTGGCACATTCTACGCGATTAACGCAATTCTAGCTTTGCTTTGTTTGTTCATCTGTTAGCAGTAAGGTGGGCATTGCCCATCTTTCTACTTTAGGACTTACGTAGAAACCGGGAATATTAAGATAATACGTCGTTTCAGCGATGGCTACGTAGGGACACGGCATAAAAAGTCTTGTTGTGAAAGAGAAATCTTATCTATGCCGTGTCCCTACTTCAAACCCGTCAGATTCGTGACAGTGCGTAAGTCCTGTACTTAATCCCACTCATTATTCATTTTAAATTGGTTAAATGGTTGTCAAAAAAACACAAAGTAATCGTAGAAGAAATCTTTTATCGCTTAGCGTTCTGCTAGTTGCTATTTTCTGCCTTTACTTACAACTTGCCCGTCTGGGATATGCCGTCCCCCCGCGCTACCTATTGGATGTTCTTTGTTTTACTGGTTGTGAAGATGATAGTTCTGCAAATATCAACCATCCAAAAATTGTGGGAAATCAATTGTTGAACTATGATAAGCAAATCGCCCAAATTTTAGGTGCAGATAAAAGCGACAAGAATAAAATTTCCATATTGATTGAGAAATCAAAGTACAGATTGATAATTTATTACGATAAACAACCTGTTAAATCTTATCCGGTAGTTTTTGGGGATAACCCAGTAGACGATAAATTGAAAGAAGGCGACAAGAGAACACCAGAAGGAAGATTTAAGATAAAAGACCTCTATCCCCATCCGGCTTGGTCAAAATTCCTATGGTTAGATTATCCGAATAAATATTCCTGGAGGAAACATTTCCAAGCTAAGCTTAGTAATAAAATAAATTGGAATAATTCCATCGGCGGCGAGATAGGTATTCACGGTACACCAAATGATGATTGGATAGAAAAGGGTTCAAATTGGACATGGGGCTGCATTTCTTTAAAAAATCAAGATGTTGATGAAATATATCGCTTTGTGCAACAAGGAACGGAAGTAGAAATTATTCGCTAACCAACGATAAATTATTATGAGTAACGAACAGGAAACTATATTGCCAAAGGTTTCGGTGATTGTGCCGATATACAATGGTGAAGCAGACTTACCAGATTTAATCAGTTGTTTAAAAGCTCAAATTTATCCAACTGACCGGGTAGAATATTTGCTGGTGGATAATGGAAGTAACGATCGCACTTCTGCTATCCTCCAAAGCGTTAACCCCCCCCAACCCCCCCCGCCCGCAGGGGGGGCTTTGGAGAGTAGCGATCGTACCTCTGCTATCCTCCAAACCACCGCAGATCCCACCAACCACCCTTATCAAGGGGGGCTAAACGATCTAACAATTCGTCACCTCACGGAAAACAAAATTCAAAGTTCCTACGCCGCACGCAATACGGGAATTCGCGCCGCCACAGGTGAAATTATCGCTTTTACCGATGTTGATTGTCGTCCTCAATCCAATTGGTTAGAAAACCTGATTCAACCTTTTGCCGATTCATCTGTTGGTATCGTAGCAGGTGAAGTAGAAGGACTGACTGGTAAAACGCTACTGGAAAAGTATGCTGAAACTCAGAAGATTTTATCCCAAAAATATACATTAGCGCATCCTTTTTGTCCTTACGGTCAAACTGCTAACTTAGCAATTCGACAGGAAGTTTTTAAGCAAGTAGGATTGTTTAGACCCTACCTGACTACTGGCGGCGATGCGGATATTTGTTGGCGAATTCAACGAGAAACTGAGTGGAAGATATCTTTTGCACCAACTGCTATTGTAAAACATCGGCATCGATCTACAATAGGAGAATTTCAAAGCCAATGGCGACGCTATGGTCGTTCAAATCGATATTTGCACGAACTATACGGCGTGAATTTGACGAAGGAACTAGCCGTGAGAGAATATCTCTATCGTCTGAGTCGTTGGCTATTGAAGGAGTTGCCAGTTATTAGCGTTAAAGCGACGCTCGGCAAAGCGACTTTAGTTGAATTATTAAATACTCCCATTTATCTGATTAATTCACAAGCGCGATCGGCTGGACAACGGGATGCGAAACTATCTGAACAAGCAAAGACAATAGAGTGGTTGTAAAATTAGCTGAATAGCTGTAAAAAAGCCGAATTTTTTGACAAAATAGAGAAAGATTACGGGTTAAGGTAGCTGCCCTATGACTAATAAATTCACTTCGATCGAATTACCTCCTCCTTTTCCCGACCACACTCAATTGCCGGAGGAAGATGGTACTTTTGTGAAAAACTTCCAGGAGCATCCCCAAAGTATTATTTTGACAGATTCCCTCGGCCTAATTTTACAACAACTGCATCCCGACGGACAATACGCGATCGGACAAGATTGCGGCATTTACTGGCGCGAAACCGACCCCCCGGAAAAAGGCGCTGAAGCTCCTGATTGGTTCTACGTACCCAATGTAGCGCCGATGGTAAATGATGAGATTCGTCGTTCCTACGTGCTGTGGCGGGAATTTATCGCTCCATTAATTGTTTTGGAGTTTGCTAGCGGCGATGGCTCACAGGAGCGCGATCGCACAGCTTTATCCTATTCTGGTAATCAAGTTACCAGACCGGGGAAGTTTTGGGTGTACGAGCGCATCATGCGAATTCCCTACTACGGCATCTATGAAGTCACCAACGGCAAGTTAGAAGTTTATCGCTTTGTGGATGGGTTTTATCGGTTGCTAGAACCCAACGAACGGGGTCATTATCCTGTTTTGCCTTTAGGTGTAGAATTGGGACTCTGGCACGGAAACTATCAAAACCAAACTCAACTTTGGCTGAGGTGGTGGGACGAACAGGGGAATTTGTTGCTGATTGGTTCGGAAAGAGCGGAACTGGAACATTTACGAGCTGAACAAGAACGCCAAAGGGCCGAACAAGAACGCCAAAGAGCCGAACAAGAACGCCAAAGGGCCGAAAGTGCAGAACAGGCGTTCGCCGCTGCCGTTGAAGCACGACTCGCTGAAACTCAGGCGCGACAACAAGCTGAACTGGCGCAAAGGGATGCCATTCCTCGGTTGTTGGCAATGGGGTTGAGTGTAGAACAAGTTGCTTCGGCGCTTAGCTTAACTGTAGAACAAGTCAGGGTGCTTGGGGTATAGTCCCGAAACCGAGCAATCCGGCTCTAATACCGCCTTGATTATTAGCCCGCGTAGGCGGGCTTTGTCTGTGTAGCCGCGACTTCAGTCGTCAGGCTAACGTGAATTTTCGCTTGATGCCAGTATCGCGGTTACTTCCTGCAAAAGCTGGTTTTGTTCTTGTCTGATTGCTTCTAACCTATTCAAGATATACGCTAGTCGTTCTTTATTATTCTGACTAACTGATGCGGCAATTGAAGTATTTAAAGCCAGCATATTTCCTTCAGATTGCTTGAGCGTATTTCCAAGGAAAGGTAAATAACTGAATAGTTTTAAGCACAATCCTAAAAGAACTTGTCCAAATTTGAAAGGTGCTTGCAAGGTATATAAGAAAAATTGCTCCAGAAACTGACTAAGTGCTTTGATGAATCGCCCCAGAATAAAAATACCTAAAATTATCATAATTACGCTGAGAATAGGGTGGCTAATTCCCCAAATCAACACTTCTGTTGCCCAGGACATGACTGGATGAGAATCAATCCATCCTCTTACGCCATGCAACTGTTTATTTATAAAAGTAGTAAGAGAATTTTCAAGGGATGTAGAGGTATTTTTGGTTGTTGAATTGACATTATCAATAGCACTAACTGCGGTTTGAGTTATTTTATCTTGCGCCTGTTCTGCTGTTTTGGTAACAGTATGGATTGTTTTGCTAGTTGCTTCATTAAACATATTGACTGCCTTAGCAGCGGTTTGAGTTAAGGAAGCTTTCGCATTGTGTGTTGTCTCGCTAACGCTATTTACGGCTCGCTCAACGGTTTGAGTTACCGTATTAACTGCGTTGCGAGTGACTCCTGTCGAAAAATCTTTAATCTGATGAAAGTTTTTTCCTACCTCCTGAAGCAAACCTACTTCTAAACTTGTCATGTTGTCCTCTACCATGATTTCAAACTTCAGATTTGATATTACAGTACAGGTTGAAAATGGCTTTTTTCAATCTGCAATCGGCAATTTTTGTAGTCAGTTTTTCCAGTATCGATCGATCTGCATTTACAGATCGATCGCACTTCGGCTTAAACTAAGCCTAAATCGGTTACGGCACCCACACTGCTGGAAGATACCAATTTGGCGTATTTTGCCAATACACCCATCGTATAACGGGGTTTGGGCGGTTGCCACTCAGCGCGGCGGCGTTCTAATTCTTCATCGGATATGTCGAGATGCAACGATCGCGCATTGGCATCAATTGTGATGATATCGCCTTCCTTGACAAGAGCGATCGCACCTCCCACAGCTGCCTCTGGTGCCACGTGACCGACTACCATACCATAAGTACCGCCAGAAAACCGTCCATCGGTAATCAATCCCACGGAATCTCCCAATCCAGCACCAATAATTGCCGAAGTGGGGGCCAGCATTTCCCGCATTCCGGGGCCACCCTTCGGCCCTTCGTAGCGGATGACAATGACATCCCCTGGTTTAATCTGATTAGCTAAAATCGCCTCTAAACAGGATTCCTCAGATTCATACACCCTTGCTGGGCCTGTGATTTGGGACTTTTTGATGCCAGTAATTTTTGCTACAGCACCTTCTGTTGCCAGATTTCCTCTCAAAATCGCTAAGTGTCCCTGAGAATAGATCGGGTTATTCCAGGGACGGATAACATCCTGATTTGCTGGTGGTTCATCGGGAACATCTGCCAACACTTCGGCAACAGTTTTTCCCGTGATGGTGAGGGCGTCGCCGTGCAGCAGGTTGTTCACCAGCAACATTTTCATCACTTGGGGAATACCGCCAGCTTTGTGTAAGTCGGTCGCCACATATTTGCCAGATGGTTTTAAATCGCACAGCACTGGTACGCGGGCGCGAATAGTTTCAAAGTCATCCAAGCATAACTCGACACCAGCAGAGTGAGCTAGAGCCAGCAAGTGCAGCACCGCATTCGTAGAACCACCCACAGCCATAATTACAGAAATAGCATTTTCAAAGGCTTTGCGGGTGATAATGTCAAGCGGCAGGAGTTGTTTGCGAATTGCTTCCACCAAGACAAAAGCAGATTTTTCCGCACTTTCTGCTTTTTCGGCATCTTCAGCTGCCATAGTCGAGGAATAGGGCAGACTCATGCCCATTGCTTCAAAAGCAGAAGACATGGTATTCGCCGTGTACATACCGCCGCAGGAACCGGCACCGGGACAAGCTTTGCGCTCCACCTCCAGCAGTTCGTTGGCGTCAATTTTACCAGCGCTGTATTCTCCCACAGCTTCAAAAGCGCTGACAACCGTAAGGTCGCGTCCGTTGTGATGACCGGGTTTAATCGTACCGCCGTAGACGAAAATGGCAGGGATATTCAGGCGAGCGATCGCAATCATCGCCCCCGGCATATTTTTATCGCAACCGCCAATTGCCAGCACCCCATCCATACTTTGGCCGTTACAGACTGTTTCGATCGAGTCAGCAATTACTTCCCGCGATACCAGGGAATATTTCATCCCTTCAGTTCCCATCGAAATGCCATCGCTGATCGTGATTGTACCGAACATCTGAGGCATCGCATCGGCAGCGCGAATTCCAGCTTCGGCGCGAATAGCTAGCTGATTTATGCCCATATTGCAAGGGGTAATCGTGCTATACCCGTTCGCAAGACCGACAATAGGTTTAGTGAAGTCGCGATCGCCAAAACCAACCGCACGTAGCATGGCCCGGTTAGGCGTCCGCTGTGCCCCTTGGGTAACAACTTGGCTTTTGAGATTATCCGGCATTGTGTTTTCCCTTGTCATTAGTCATTAGTCATTTGTTATTTGTCAAAAGTCAATTGTCAAAAGGACTTTGTTAGTCGTTAGTTGTTAGAACGCATTACCCACTAACCAATAACCACCGACCAAAGACCAAAGACCAATGACCAATGACCCCTCTTGTTTTTGATTTTCTCAGAAGGAACGTGGTTTGCGTAGCCGAAAATAAAAGACTTTAACAAAACCTTGTGTCATTTGGGATGATGAATGGAACAAACTATAAGCAGTACGGGCAAAGCATTTATTTGAGCAAACCCTCCTTGGCACGAGGGAATGTCCAAAAGCGATCGCTTCCCCTCTAGATATAAAGTCACGATGAGACATATAGTATGGATGCCAATGAATTGCTGAGACGATATGCTGCCGGTGAGAGAGATTTTTGGGAGACCAATCTGCGGGGAGTATCTCTGATCGGCGTTGACCTGAGCGGGGTCAACTTACGTGGGGCAGACCTAAGTGGAGCGAATTTGAGGGGAGCCTCCCTAATTAGTGTAAATCTCCGGGAAGCCAACCTGCGGGGAGCCAACCTGCAAGCTAACTTGAGCGAAGCTAACCTGATTGCAGCCAACTTGAGCGAAGCCAACTTGAGTGAAGCTAATCTGAGCGAAGCGAGCTTGCGGGGAGCCAACTTGGAGAACGCCAACCTGAGTGGGGCCAACCTGAGCGAGGCTATTCTGAGCGAAGCTCAAATGCGGGGAGCCAACCTGAGTGGGGCTAAACTAATTGACGCACCTATGAATCGGGCCTATCTGATTGACGCCAACCTGAGTGGAGCCATCTTAGACGGAGCCATCTTGACGAATGCCATCTTGAGCGGAGCCAACCTAGAGAAAGCCCACCTTGTAAGTGCCATCCTCATTGGAGCGGTTCTGGAGGGGACTAACCTGACTGGAGCAGACTTGAGCCGAGCAAAACTGAGTGGAGCCAATTTGACTGGTGCTAACCTAAGCCAAGCCAATATGAGGGGAGCAACCATAAGTTGGGCAACCCTGCGCGGGACTAATTTTCGAGGTGCTAATCTCTTCCGGGCGAAACTCGGCTGGTCTAATATGACGGGAGCTATCTTGAGCGAGGCTATATTGATTGATGCCAATCTAAATCGGGCTAATCTACACGGTGCCGAACTCCAAGGGGCAATTATGCCCGATGGCAGAGGTCACGAGTAAATTTTTTTCAAATATTAAGGGTGCATCATCTCAAAAGTCAAAAGTCAAAAGTCAAAAGTCAAAAGTCAAAGCACTCAGCACTTTGCTATACTGGCTAAATTTCGCAGGGCTTGAGTTACCAGCACGAATAGGCTGGGCCAGTCTCCTGGTTGTGGCTGACGAAATAGTCGCATGGTTGGATACCAGGGACTGTCCTCCCGGTGAAGCATCCAACGCCAGTCCGGGTCAAAAGGTAGCAATACCCAAACTTGTTTACCCAAAGCTCCAGCTAAATGAGCAACAGATGTGTCTATGGTGATGACTAAATCCAACTGCGCTATGACTGCAGCTGTGTCGGCGAAGTCGTTGAGCAGATGACTCAAATTTTGCACGCAGGCTGCTTGCCGCAATAGGATTAGATCTTGTTCTTGGGGGTCTTTTTCAAGGCTGTAAAACGCAATTCCCGGTATATCTGTCAGTTTGAGGAAGTGAGAGAGGGGAGACGATCGCTTTTCGGCAGTCTTACCGCTCGAATAGGTTGCCCAGACAATTCCTACCTTTAGTTTACTTTCAGAAGGAATTTCCAGTTCAATAGAAGATTCCGGCGCAGCTAGATAGGGAATTTGTGCGGGTACGTTCTCCAAGGTTGTACCCAATATCCACGGTAAGCTCATCAATGGTGCGTGAACGTCAAATTCAGGCAATGTGGTATCCTGTACGATTAGTCGATCAATACAGGAAATACTCTCCAACAAGCGAATCAGGGATGCCGGACAATCCACTATTAAGCGACCGCCAGATGCCGCTACTAAAGGTGCATAACGAATAAACTGAATAGTATCTCCTAACCCTTGCTCGGCGTGGAGTAGAATCGTTCTACCTTCCAAGCGAGATCCATCCCACAAAGGCTGCGGAAACTGACGCGGCGGCGTTTCTCCTCCTAACCACCGGCTTTCGTACTCGGCAAATCCCCGCTGTAAATCCCCAGCCAGCAGTAGGAGATAAGCTCGACTAAAGCGATCGCTCGGATTGAGTTGGCTGTTTGGTTGCAAGTAGGCTATTGCCTTTTCTAGCTTGCCTTGAAATAGAAGTGCATGGGCTAGGTTGTTCTGGGTCATTGCTAGCTTGGGATTTAGTGCTAACGCTTGACGGTAGCAAACTAGAGCTTCTTCCAGATCCCCCCCATCCTCCAAGGCATTGCCCAAGTTATTATAAAACTCTGCCTGGTGAGGATTTAAAGCCAAAGCTTGACGGTAGCAGACTAGAGCTTCCTGTAACTGCTTCTGCTGTTTCATCGCACCGCCCAAGTTGCTGTAAGCTTCGGCATAGTTTGGATCGAGGAAGAGAGCTTGTCGATAGCAAGTAATGGCTTCCTCTAGCTTTCCCAAATCTTTAAGCGTAACGCCCAAGTTGCTGTAAAGTACAGGATTATCTGGTTCCTGAACCAAAGCTTTCTGATAGCAATCAACAGCTTCTACTAGGCGACGCTGTTTGTACATAGCACCGCCCAAGTTATTATAAAGTAGGGCATCATCCGGTTTGAGCGCTAAGGCTTGCTGATAGTAGGTAATGGCTTCTTCTAGCTCACCTTGCCCTAACCATACACTGCCCAAATTGCTATAAGCTTCAGCATAATTTGGCTCGATAGTCAAGGCTTGATTGTAATAAGTAGTTGCCTCTGCCAATAGCCCTTGTTCCTGAAGAACGATTCCCAGGCGATTGTGAAGTTCGGCATAGTTTGGTTCGAGCAATATAGCTTGCTGGTAGCAAGCGGTTGCTTCTGGCAACCGACCTTGTTCTTGCAGCGCCTTGCCCAGATTGTAGTACGCTCCAGCATGATTTGGTTCGAGTGCCAAAGTTTGTTGGTAGCAGACTAGAGCTTCCTCGACACGATTCTGCTCTTGCAGCGCCATGCCCAAATTGTAATGAAAGTCTGCCACTCCAGGACTAACTTTGACACAAGTGCTAAAACATTCAATGGCTAGCTCGTGTTTGCCAAGTCCAGTGGCTGTTATACCAAGTAATTGGAGGGCGTCAATATTATAGGGCTCTTTTTGTAGAATTTGGCAATATATCTGCTCGGCTTGAGGTAACCGCCCAGCTTGATAATGTTGGAGAGCAATTAATAAAGATTCTTTCAATTTTAGATTTTAGATTTTAGATTTTAGATTGGGGAGTTGGGGAGCATAGGGGAATTTTAGATTTTAGATTTTATTTCAATTTGAAATCTAAAATCTAAAATCCTTCCCCTGTGCCCCTCTACCCCTCTGCTGATCGCCACATCTAAGATAAATGTAGCGATCGCCTGGTAACGGTGCAACAAGGCTTCTGGGCGATCGCCTTAACCTGTAAAGCGATCGCGCCTAGAAGGCGTAGTGCCGGTAACGTTTCGGGTCGGGGTAACCCTTCAAGAGGGCTGTGAGTCTGAATTAGCGTTTAAATACGCTTCTATCGCCTCGGTTGCTAACTCAACGACAGGCTTGCCTTGAGTGACGGCAATTTCCTTAAGACGTTGATAAACATCATCGCGAACTGTGACGCGACGCCGAATTTTAGTAACAGCAGCTGTGGTTTCCGAAGGTGTCTCCGAAAGTGTCTCGACTATAGTCTCGCCCATAAAAGAAGAAGCAGAATGACCGTTGGTTAACTCTAGCGTAACTGGCGCTGATTCGTAGGTAGCAGTAAAGGTTCTAAGCGCCTCTAAACCTACTCTATGACAAAAGTCGCCAAAACTTTCGGATTTTTCCTGCTTTTGTTGTTCTTTCTTGAAATAAACAAACAGCGGTTCTAAGGTTGCTTCGAGATTCTGGATATCCAACTTCTCGATGTAAGGTTCTGCCAAACGAGTCTGATGCGGGTCAGCACCCAGCCAAAGTTGGTAAACGTCGGGCGATCTGCCGACGAAGCCAAGTTCGGCGAGATACGGACGAGCGCAGCCGTTGGGGCAACCTGTCATCCGCACTACGAAGTGTTCTTCTGACAATCCTACTTTGACTAACAGCGCCCGAATTCGCTCTAGTATACCCGGCATAGCTCGTTCCGATTCGGTGGTTGCCAAACCGCACGTGGGTAGCGCAGGACAAGCCATTGAGTAACGGACGAGCGGGTCGAGTTCTGACTCCATTTTGACACCGCTGCGATCGAGAATCTGCTGAATTTCCCGCTTCTGCGCTGGTGCGATATCGCAGATAATCAGATTTTGATGGGGTGTCAGGCGAATGGGCAGCTGAAATTTCTCTACTATTTCCCGCAGGGCGCTTCTGAGTTTCAGGTTGCCTTCATCTTTAACGCGGCCATTTTCGATCGAAATACCCACAAAAAGCTTGCCATCTCCCTGTTCTTCCCAACCCAGGAAGTCTAGATATTTCCATTCTGGCAGCGGCTTTGAGGGTTGGATCTGTTTGCCAAAGTAGCCTTCTACATTAGTGCGGAATTTATCGACGCCCCAGTCTTCCAGCAGATATTTCATCCGCGCATGACGCCTGTCGGTGCGATCGCCATTATCTCGCTGTATTGCTACGATCGCTTTAACCAAGTCGTAGACATCTTCCTTTGCCACATAGCCAATTGCATCTGCTAGACGCGGGAAAGTCTCTTCTTTATTGTGAGTGCGTCCCAGTCCGCCACCGGCAAAAACGTTAAATCCCTCTAACTCTCCCCGGTTATTGGTAATTACCACTAAACTGAGGTCTTGAGAGAACAGGTCAACGGAATTATCCCCCGGCACGGTTACGCTGCACTTGAACTTCCGGGGCATATAATTAGTGCCGTAGAGCGGCTCTTCCTTGTCCTCCAAGTTAGTGCCTTTCCCGTTCCGCAGCCGTGCGGCTACTACTTGTGGGTTTTCTTCCCCAGTGACAAATTTTTCGCCATCCAACCAAATTTCGTAGTAAGCGCCAGTCTGAGGAGTTAGCAAGTCAGCGATGTTGTCTGCGTACTCCCAGGCATATTTATATTCCTGGCTATTCTTAAAGGGTGCCGGTGGTGCCATGACGTTGCGGTTGAGGTCGCCGCAAGCCCCCAAAGTTGACCCCATACTTTTGATGATGGCAGCGAGTGCGGCTTTGAGATTTTTCTTTAAAATGCCGTGCAGCTGAAACCCTTGACGGGTAGTTACTCGTAGGGTATTGTTTCCATATTCCCCGCTCAGCCGATCCAGGGTAAGATACAGCTGCGGCGGAATGAAGCCACCCGGACTGCGGGTACGCAGCATGAACTGATAGTCCTTCTCCTGACCCTTAACCCGATTATCGCGGTTGTCCTGTTGGTAAGACCCGTGAAACTTGAGAATCTGAGTGGCGTCTTCGGTGAAGCTGTTCGTGTCTTGCAGTATCTCAGTGGCAACGGGTTCCCGCAAATAATTACTGCGTTCTTTAAGTCCTTCCACTTTGGAAAGTTTGGGAACCGGAGGAGTTTGAGTCGGAGTCTGGGTCATGGGAACTGTGAGTGGGAGTTTAAATTAAGTATTTTAACCAGGTGTCCGTTGCCGCCACAGACTGATTGGATGGTTGAACCCTGATTTTGTGAAGACCGATATTCCGGTCGGAATTATGCACAATACCATAATTTTAACACGATTAAAAGCTGGGGCATCGGGGCTTGTCGAGCGAGCTAATCAGTTAGGCAGATAATTTGCATATTGTGACGCTCTCCCACTCCCCCGCTCCTTCTGGGTCAAGAAATTCTTAACTTTTATGTTAATTTATGTAAAGGTAAAATTACTTATTCCTGCCTGGATGTCTTGTAAAGAAGCTATAAAGTAAATAATTATTAATTAATGTAAAGAAATCTTGCAATAACTTGCCTAAAAGTTCATAATTTAACTTGAATTAGAAACCTCACTTGTCTCTTAGTCCACTCGCTAATCTTCAGGAGTATTGGTAATGTTTGGTTTTATCAAAAACTTTTTTGGCGGAATTCTAGGCTTTTTTGGCGGCATTTTTAGCTTTGGGAAATCCAAGAAGGAAGACAAATCAAACGCTCTTAAAACTCGTAAGGGTGATGGATACTTCCTACAATTGGATGAATCCCAAGCCACTCAGACAGATAATGGGAATAAACCTGCTTCCGCCAAGGCAGTGAAAGCAGAGTCAGCGCCAGCATCAAAGCCGGAACCGGCTAAAACTCCAGCCGCCGTAGCAACTGTTACACCTGCTAAAGCGGAACCAGCGAAAGCAGCTGCACCCGCAGCAAGTGCTAACGGAAAAAATGAACTCCAGCCGGAACCCACATTTGCTCCCAAATATTTGCTTACTCTGTCAAATACAAATGGTCGCAGACGTCCGGGTGCAAATATGAACCCGTTCCTGGATATGGCTCGTCAGGTGAAAACTTCTAGGTAGGGCTTGAGGGAAAATATCTCAGGAAGACTAGACCGCTGTACAATTGGAAGGCTGGGTCCCAGTGGGAGTCAGCCCTCCTCAACAGCTCGATGTGGGATGGGAGACGGTCTAAAAGTTCGGTTCGATCGAGCGCTGTCTCGGCAAACTGGGTGAAATCAGACAATAGTTTGGCGTGAGGCAGTTGAGAATTGAGGAACTCGATTAAGCGGTTCCAGTTTCTTCTGTTAGTAGCCATCTCCGCTTGGGCGGAAAAATCAATCCCCTGCTGAAACTCGTAGGCGCTATCGTAAATCCGCAAAATGGAACGCCTGCCGGGTAGGTGCAGGTCGCAAAATTGGGAGTAGTCTTGGGTTTTTACTTTGCGTTCCAATCTCTTGAGAAAGTCGTGATCGACGACTTCTTCAAAGATAGGTAACCGTGCTTGGATAACTTGGCGTACCTCGCTCCATTTAAAGCCAAAGGAACCCATCTGATTTTGGTCATTGTAGCAAACGATAGTGGGTTGGGGAGAGAGTGACTGGAAATGGCTGACGCGAAAAACGTTGATTTTTTGAATATCAGCTAGTGTTGCACAAAAGTTGGGGATGTTTGCACTGAGCAACTCTTGAGCGTAAAGTCGCAGTTCTCCGATCGCACCTGTACGATATAGCCGCCAACCTCGACTCGGTAGTAGTAGCCGCGCTTTGTATGGATCGAGGTTCATAATGCGGGCAAAATCTTTGGCGGCTTGGGTTTTGGCTTCGCTGTCGATCGGTTCCAGAATTAAGACGCCTAGCTGAGTATTGTTGGGATCTATTTTAGCTTGGACGATCGCTTCTTTGCGTCGTTGTTTTTCATTTTGTTCCAGACGCTGCAATCCTTGGCGAGATCCAGCCATAATCTTGGCGATTGTCGTGCTACGCAGCAGCTGGCGATACTTTTTTTCTGCCGCTTCTGACTTGCCAGTTACTTCGTGCAGGCGTGCGACGTAAAACTGCACCCAAGGGTTTTCGGGCGATTCTTTCACCAGTTGTTTGAGTAAGCGGGCTGCTTCTCGATAATCTTTGCTCTCAAACGCTGCTGCGACTCGATCGATCATAGGTTAATTAAATAAGGATATAAAAATGTGGGTTGTTTGCTGATTTACGCTTTACCCTTCTTTACTTCATTGTTCCCATTTCTGAGGTTCCTGCCAGCAGGGACAGGGCGACAATCGGTGCAAGTACGGTAGTAAGGATGCGGCGACCTAGAGAAACTGGTTGGAAAGAGGCGGCGCAAGCTTTTTGTATCTCTGCATCTGTCCATCCTCCCTCTGGCCCGATGGCGATCGTTAGTGCTGAGTGCTGAGTGTGGATTAGACGATCGAGTAAATGGGGATAGTCGCCACGCGCAACGCAGATATATTGGGAACTGGGGACTGGGGATTGGGGATTGGGGACTGGGAAATTCTCTTCTGTTGCTTGGTTATGCAGACGGTTTGATTCTTGACAAAATGCTAAAGCTGTGGTGAAGGGAACGGGTTCGAGAATTGTGGGCACAATTTGGCGTTCTGATTGTTCGGCTGCTTCACTAGCAATCCGTCGCCAGCGTTCTAGTTTTTGGGGACTGGGTTTGAGTAGGGTGCGATCGCTTATTGTCGGTATTATACAAGTTACGCCCAGTTCGGTAACCTGACGCACAACATCGTCAAATCCATTTCCTTTCGGCAAGGCTACCATGAGGGTGACGGCTACTGGTAACTCGGTTTGGACAGAAATCGGCTCTAAGATTTCCGCTTGTTCCCCTTGTAGTTTAGCTAGCCACCATTGTCCTTGTCCGTTCATGGCAATAAAGCGATCGCCTGTTTCTAACCGCAATACCCGACTGAGGTAGTGCTGTTGCGGCGCGGTTAGGAAAATTTGCCGATCTTGGAGTTGGGAGGGTGCGATCGCCAACCGTTGCAACTGAGTCAATCTATATCTCCAGACTTATCAAAATTTAATCTTAAAATAAACAAATATTAACTTTCATATACTAACCTATCTATTGGTTGTGAGGGATTAGTCTTGGAAGTTCTTAAAGCTGTTTTATCAGCGGTACTTTTGCTGCTAATTGGAGATTTTATCTCCACATTTCTCTATCATGTTCCTGAGCATATCTTTGGTAAATTTCACACCTTAGTCCATCACAGTCAGAAGCATCGCAGCTTCATTTATTATGCTGTAATAACTAGGAATCCGCTAGTTTTGATTCATGGATTTATGGGTGTACTTCCTTATTTAATTTTTGTACCCTGGCTTTGGCAGATATCGCCTGGGGGAACTATTCTGGGACTTTTCTTAGCTGAACTCCATGTTTTGTGGAGGCATACTTCCATCAATGATTATAGGACATCCGAGACTATTCAGCGCCTCTGCAATTTTTTTTCGATTACAACTCCTGAGCGACATTGGCTTCATCACAAGAATGGAAATTTTGCTTATGGAGATATTTTTACATTTTACGATAAACCAGCACAAAAATGGTGGCGATTTTTGAGGTTAGTCAAGAGAAAAAAGTTTGCTGGTTTGGGAGTTGGTTAAGTGCGATCGCGCAGAATCTCCCTAATCTCCATTAAAACCTGCCCCAGCATATTTTTGCCACTGCCATCGGCCCCGCAACCCCAGTAGTAATCGATCGGTGAATTTTCGATAATTAACTCATCGCCTGTGGAGAGTAGCACTTCGCGGATGTCGGCATGAGTCTCGAATTTTCGCAGCACGGCCTGCCGCATGATATCATCTTTAACCTGTTCCCAATCGGGACGGAGGGGACGAGTGCGATCGCGCCCCATTTTCGCAGCATCTTTTGGCGTTTTCACCAGGCGGATTTGGTCTGCGTGCGCTGTTCCAACAAATTTCTGTGCTTGAAAATAGTGTTCGCTGGTAGGCCAATAAACCCCATCCAACTCAAAGCCGTGGGCTGAAAAGTTGGAGAAACAGCCGTATTCTTCGCGAGTGCTGTAAAAGTAGATAGTCATCGTTTCGAGGGGTGATAAGTATCGTTGAAATCCTTGCAAAGTCTGGCTTACACGGTATTGCTTATTTGTCACTCCTTCAGAAACTAAACTTGTGCTTCTTGTAGCTTTTCTACACTTTTAATTCGAGGTAATGGTTCCAGAGGAGTCGTAACAGGAGAGTATCTACAATAGCAAATAACAATAGACTCAAAATCGGTAACGGAAATTTTAGGCGTATACTCCTCTACTCTGGCAACTTCCCAATCACCAACGCGGCTATGCGTACTTGCATCTGGGTAACTCTCATCAACGAAACGCTCAATTCGATGGTAGTCTCTTAACCTGTAACCTGGTTCTGGCAAGGGCGCATTTGATGAATCGTAATGCTCAGCCAATAAGGTAGTTAAAGCGCCTGTGTGTGCCAACATCCTTTCTTCCCACCCCTGAGCGCTAGCAGATTCCGTTCTAAAAATAATGTATTTACCCATCGTTTAGTCCTCTTGTTGATACTTGGGAAATTCTGTCTCGCCTTCAAAGACACAATCAACTTTTAAGGTTTGGTGTTTGGTCTTTTCCACTCTTAAGAGCTTCCAGCCATACTTCCGCTCCATCTGGTAACATTTTTCGGGGTCAGTTGCACTGTGCCGAGATTCAGGCTTTTCGTTATTCGTTTGGCTCACCTTGTTTGCCCTTTAGCTTTTTATTCTGGCGACGCTGCTCCAACGCTTCCTCGATCAGCTTGGACAGCAACCAAGAGACAGAGCGATCGTCCTCATCCGCCCACTGCTCTAGCTCTGCCTTCCATTCTTTAGGGATATAAGCTGTAACCCCTGCTAGGTCGGTCTTTCCACCCACTGAAGCCCTACTCGTTTGTGTGTTTGTTTCACTAAACATCATAACGTTTTAACTTATTCTTTAATAAGCTATTACACATCATAATAAATTATGCTACCATAGCAACATCCATTTTAAAAGCTCAACTGTCGTTCTGCACATCTCCTCCCTGCTTCAAGGTTGCTATCCTGAGATCCAAGCTACCCACGCTAAAAATGGAGCCATAATTCGGTATCATATAAAGCTGTCTTGTCTGCATGAAAGATACCTTCAGCTGTTCACACCTTCGGAGATACCAGTATGGATACCCTCAAAGTCGTTGTCTATGTCGTTGTCCTGTTCTTCGTTAGCTTATTCGTCTTCGGATTCTTGTCTAACGACCCCGCCCGGAACCCCAATCAGCGGGATATGGAATAGACTGCGATCGCAGTCTAGCCTTAAGGCCGTCTGGGCGAGGCATTCCTCGCCCGCACAGCCTCAAACGCGGAAAAAATGCGTCTGGGCTGTTAACCCGCTTCATTGTCTTAGAAAATGCCCTACGCAGTTCCGCCCCCCGAACCGCCCGCGATTATTAGCCAATTGTCAGCAGTCAGTTCCAAAGAACCGAGAATTGACAACCCACTACTGACAAGCGACAAGCCGTTGGCACTCAGCAGTCATGAGTCCAAAGAACTGACAACTGACAACTCAGTCTTGTCACCTGCTGCCCATGAAAACATCGCAGCAACAATACTGGCGACGCCTCCGCTGCCAGAAACAGAATCTTGGCCCGATCGAATCAGTGCAGCAAAAAGCGCTGCTATGTTGGGTTCGCCTTTGAGTGTGGTAGTTCCATCCCAGGCTAGATCGGCATCAGCTACCACTAGCAATATCGTTTCAGAAGTGGAATGGAGTTATTTGGCAATGCCTGGGAACGAGGAGAAACAGATAGCCGAACTAAACTCGGTATCTGCTTTTGCTGCTGTTGATGAAATATTGGGATCTGAGAAATCGGAAGATGTGGGAATTTCCTACTTTACTTTGCGGGATACCAAACTGACGCAAACGTCAAGGGATAGACCCACCGACTTTCTTGAAGAACTGGAACCTTCACCCACGCCAGAACAGGAAATCTTACCGGCAGAGCATATTGGTAGAACGATCGGCACTCTCCGAAACAGACGCCAAAACCAAAGGCAACAATCTCAAAATAGACCATCTCAAAATAGACCGCAGCCTACTACAGGGACACCTACAAACATTCCCCCGACGGTGGGGGTGATAGAACTGTTTGCAGACCGCCTGGACTACGATACCGTGCGGCAAATCTTCACGGGTGTGGGCAATGTGGAGATGCGCTATCAGGGTGGGGTGCTGACTGCCGATCGCGTGCAGGGAAATTTGGTCAATCGCGTGGCAGTTGCGGAAGGCAGGGCGGCGTTCCGGCGCGGTCAACAGGATCTGCGCGGTCAGAGGATCGTGTATAACTTTGTCCAAGATAGCGGCAACATTAGAAACGGCACTGGCGAGATATTTTTGCCAGCCACAGGCACCGATTTAGCTTTTAACTTACCAAACACGGGGGTCGTTCCTCCTGTTGTAGCCGATCGACCTTTGAGCGATCGCCTCTTGGCAGGTCAAGCACAACAAGTCAGCAATGTTGGTGGGATAAACTTAGTGTTCGGCGGCACCAGACCGGGTAGCGGTTTACCGTCGGCGCAAAGGGGTGGATTAATCCAGCGGGTACGCTTTGAAGCTGAGAATATTGACTTTTATCCCAGAGGTTTAACAGCGAGAAATGTTCGGTTTACCAATGACCCGTTTTCGCCGCCGGAACTGGAAATACGGGCTGACCAAGCGATCGTGACGCGGGTGTCACCGTTGCGGGATGAGGTAGCGCTGACTCGCCCTCGTTTGGTTTTCGATCAAGGTTTGGCACTCCCAATTCCGCGATCGCGCTATGTGTTCGATCGCACCGAACGCGAACCGCCGATCGTTCAATTTGGGTATGATGCGCGAGAACGGGGTGGCGTTTTCATCTATCGGAATTTTGAGGTCTACAGAAGCGATCGAATTAGATTTTCACTCACACCGCAGTTTTTTCTTCAGCGGGCAATATCTGAAGGTTTTGGCAACCCCCCCGAACTCTTCGGTATCAGAGCCAGATTCAGCGCCACCGTTGGCCCGCGCACTATAATTGGGGCAGCTGCGGTTGTCAACAACTTCGGTTCAGAAGAAATTGCAGAGAAAATACGGGCCAGTACAAGGTTGGTTCAGGTAATCGGCGACACTAGGAACCCCCACAGACTAACCCTGGAGTATAGTTACCGCGATCAACTTTTCAACGGTTCTCTGGGATATCAAACCGTGCAACAATCTCTAGGCGCTGTGCTGACTTCTCCCGTGTTTCCTTTGGGGAAAACGGGTGCCATCCTTACCTATCAGGTTGGCGGTCAGTATATCAATGCCGATACCGATCGCGTGGAATTGCTTGCACCCGTGCGGACAAACAACCGCACTAATTTAGGTCGCTTCCAGACTAGCGTTTCTGTCAGTCGCGGTATCTCTCTCTGGCGAGGTAAACCTTTACCGGCTACACCTTCACAGGGTTTGAGATATACGCCGGTTCCAGTTGTTCCTTTTATTTCCTTAATTCCCAGCGTCAGCGGCACTACCAGTTTATACACCAACGGTGAAACCCAAAACACTTTCACTGGGACTCTTTCTCTTGTTGGGCAATTCGGTCATTTTTCCCGGCCTTTTCTGGACTACACTGGCTTTAATGTCCGCTTCACGCGGGTGTTTAGAAATGGTGAGTCGCCTTTCTTTTTCGATCGCGTTGTTGATGAGCGAGTCTTTTCATTTGGCATCACTCAGCAACTTTATGGGCCGTTTAGGATCGGTTTTCAAACAGCGATTAATTTGGATACCAATAAAAGTATCAGCACTGACTATTTTTTGGAATACAGTCGCCGCGCCTACGGGATTACTTTACGCTACAACCCAGAGTTGCAACTGGGTGCCATACTGTTTCGCGTGAGCGATTTCAATTGGAATAATGGCGGGGAACCTTTCGGCGGTAATGGGCTGCGTTTTGTGGATTTTGGTGTTATCCAAGATTATTAGCAGCATTTATCTCTGTAGCCGTGGACTCAAGTCCACGGCTAATAGCTAAAGTCCACTTAAGTGGACTGGAAGATCGATCCAAAATCCAAAATTGAATGATATCATGTCCAATCGATCGTTATCGTATAGTTTGAGGTGTTGTAGGGGCGGGTTTATAGAAAAACTCTGCTGCTCATAAATATCCTAAATAAACCCGCCCCTACTATGCAATAAGGATGCCAACGGAAATGATATCATGTCCGGTAGCATCAGGACGCTAAAAAATCTCTTTTCATATCTGCGTTCATCTGCGTTCATCTGTCTTCATCTGCGGTAAAAATTTAACCAATGATTACCACAGACAGATCATTGTATTGAAGACTAGATCGGAATCGACATCTGCCTGAATTTCACCTCGTTCATTCGCACGATAAAATGACTTATATAACTCCTATTCGCTTACTAACTCACTAGGTTCTCCAGGATAAAAACAATCGTCCAGAATCTCCATCAAGTTGTAGGGACAATTTAGCGGAAAGGTTTGCTTTGGCAAGTCAGTTTCTCCCATTGCTAAATCTCTGCTATTTTGATATGATTCTAATACAGCATCTTCCAAATAAGACTTTAGGCTTGGGTTATCTTTGAGCAGTCGTAATGTATCGCGGCGCTGCACGCGAATCGTGGCTAGCCAACTGCGGCTGCGGCGTTGTGGTTGATACTCCCATTTCAGCAAATGTCCAATTAGCAAACTCAAACGATTTCGCAGTTCTTGGCGTTGTTGTTTGCCCAAACATTCAATCTCCTCTATCAAATTTACCAGGTCAAGCTCGTTCCACTGACGATCGCGCAATAAGGAGGCTTGTGCTTGCGTCCAACCATAGAAATCTGTTTCGTAGAGGCTTGGTGCAGGCTTTGCTGTGACTGGGTTAGTTTTCGGTACGTACATCTAGATTCTCTAACCTCAACATTAATAAATTTACTTTCTTCTTGTTAAATTCCCCAGCAATGAGTTCCATACTTTCACTATTATTTCTTCCAGCCACAACATCGCCATATCGAGCAATTCTAATATATGCTCTAAGGGGTGCTTCACATATCCTGCTGGCTTCGCTTTAATTTCTATCCAATCTGACTCGGAATTATCATAAGATTCGCGTCCGCCTCTGGCAGTTTTTGCGGCTTGAACTGCCATCTCATCGGTGATGCGATCGGCCCTTTTCTTCCGCGCTGATGTAGAGGCAGATTTGACAGCATTTTGTTGTTGGGATAATTTACTTTTGGAATGCGAAGTGTTACTATTAACAGTACGGGTATTATTTGAGCGAACTATCGGATCTGAATTAGAATTATTTTCGCTCTTCCTTCCTTTTTTCTGGGCAGATTCAGAAGGATGAGATTCAGGTTGCCTCACAATTGCTTGCTTAGGTTTCCGATCCCTATTGATTCGGTTCGGAATATTATTGCCAGCAGCAACGACCGTCTGTTTAGACGGCGCGATAGAAGCAGGGGTGGCAGAACTTTTTTTTCCTGGCAGTTGGCGTAAGTTTTGGGATGTATTGCTTAGTGAATCGCCAAAGAGATCGTTTGGCGTTAGCCAGGGTTCTTCACTGGTTTTTTTATTTTGGGAATCGGGTCCGATCGTCTGCGTTTCCAACCCCCGATGGGATAATAATTTAGGCCAGTTAAATGGGAATCGCTTCCTCGACTGTTCTTCAGAAGAACCGATAATTGGTGGAGTTACTGTTTGTTCTTCTGAAGAAGTAAGCGTTAGTGTTGTTTGGTCAGGTAATTTCACGGCCCGATCGGCCCCGAAAAAATAATCGACCGCTGCCTTAATTAAAGCTTGAATTTTGAACTGACGCGCTTGAAAATCATCAATATCCACATTTGGTACATCGCTGACCGTAAGATGAGAATCAATCAAGCGAGTTTTTACCAATTGGAGGAATTCCTGACTGCGATGCGCCACAGATGCAGTTACTTCTGTCACCACTGCTAGATTACCAGCTTCCAGTTCGGCAATCCTGCGATCGAGGCTAGAAATGAAAGATGGAACCGCCATTTCTGCTGATTCCTGTACAGGAGTTGACTTTACCTCAACATTTTCATTGTTTTCTTGGTCTATCGCCTCATTTTCTGGATATTTTGCCGATGCGATCGCAGATTCTTCTATCTTAAGTTGTAACTCCTGACTCTTGAGTTTTAATTCTTGACCTTTTAGTTTTAACTGCTGAGTTCTAGTTTCCAGATTGACAAGTAAGGTTTCTTCTTGAAACAGATTGACGAGAGTGGCGACAGGTCCCGTTTGCACCCAAGTCATCAGTTTTCGGAACAAGCGAATTGGTGCTAAAAGATTGGGGCGATCGTCTAAAAGTGAAAGTTGATTGATAACTTTTGTTTTAGCATTTCGAGCTACCAACTGGTCATGCAAGTAGCTAGGTATTTCAAACCTAATTTGCTTGAAGATTTCTTGCTGCTGTTGGGGAGTCAAAATGTCCAGAATTTCATTGTCTGCGGTAACTACTACCAAAGTTCGCGTCTCAAGCCGCATGGCAATTCCCTGAATTGCCAGATCTTGTTCCATATTCCCATCTGCGGCTACCTCATTTGCAGATAAATCCACGGGTATTGTAGGATCGAAGCATTCCGAGGATAATTTTTTAGTCGAACCCAAAGATATGTTAAGGAATGCTTCGCCCTTAACCGTTTCCAGCACTCGCTGAATTGGCGTGTCAGAAAGTGGAAGATTTGGAGAGGCAGAATTATTTTGCTGTAACGTTTGCTGTAGTTGCCTTCCAGCCAATCTACCCGCTTGAAATGCGAGATACACTGGGTAAAGTAGTATCTGAGCTGCCCATGTCGCGCCAACTCGAATATGTCTGAGTGCTAGATCGCCCTTGTCTACCAAGCGGCGGGACTGCCGCGACAAGAAATTCAATAATCTGCTGCGATAGCGACCGGCGGAAGAAGGCATAATCTTATGGAGAAAGGCTGCGTCAAATCTAATTAGGGGTCGATAGGGGCATTTCTACCCCTACCTCCCATTCAGAACCGGACGTGAGACTTTCACCTCATCCGGCTCCTCTGATTATTGGTCATTGTGATTGACACCTGCAACTACTTTTTTATCCTGTGACTTCTTCTTGTTGGTCTTCTTACTGGGAATTCCTTCGAGATTCTGTCTCTCAATATCAGTAGCTGTTTTCTCATCGTGACAATGTTTGTGAAGTAAGTCTAGATTATCGTATGTGTCCTTACCGCCCTCGACTCTAGGTTTTCTGTGGTCAATTTCGGTTAAATCATCCGGGTGAAAGTATAAACCACAGTGAGAACACTGGCCTTTTTGTCTCTTAAGCAACTTTTGTTTCCTGGATGTTAAGTCATTGTACTCACTAAGGCGTTGACCCCAATAAGTCCAATCGCCATCAAAGGGACTTCTACTGTCTTGCACTTTGATATGCCTAATGATGGGTGTATCAGAATGTTTGGCTAATTTAAAACCATCTTCAGTTTCAAAATTCCACCCATTTCTCCAGTATTTGTCTTTGTTGATGCTACCTTTTCCTTTTTTTCTAGCCCAGCTTCTTAGTTTTAACCACACTTGGTAGTCGCAACTTGAGAACGTTTCCTTGGCACTGACTGGTGAGTAATAATTGCACCAACCCCTAATTATTGGATTTAATTCCTTAATTAGAACAGCTTGATGGCTGTTTTGATGTTTCTTGATTGCTTTTCCAATCTTTTCAAGATGCTTTAGAACCTTCTCTTTTGTGGGCTTGATAAGGGGGTTATGTCCTAGATTTTCTTTGCAGTTCTTGGCGGCTCTATATTTGCCTACTTTGTATTGGCGTATGTTGTTGCCTAAGAAGTTGAAACCCTCTGAGGTAGTTCTAATCTTGGTTTTTGATTCATTGAGTTCCAAACCAATCTCATTTTTTGCCCATATTTCTATGACCTGTTTGAGTGCTTCGATGACTTCCTTTTGAGGATGTAGGATTACAAAGTCGTCTGCGTATCTAACCAGTTTGGGATGTATATAGTAGTACCTGGAATTTGATTTTCCTCTCAGATTTTGTCTCCAGTAGGCATCCACATATTCTTCCATCCCATGTAATGCGATGTTGGCCAACAGAGGGCTAATTACCCCTCCTTTTGGTGTACCTGTCGGAGTCTCTGAAAACTCTAATCCATCCATTACCCCCGCCTTTAACCATGCCTTTAGCTGTCTTTGAAGTGCCGGGAACTGCCTACATTTCTTTAACAATTGGGCATGGCTAATATTGTCAAAACATTTAGCAAAGTCAGCGTCTAATACCCACTTTTCGGCGGACATACTTATTTGCTTGAAAATTGCATCAATGGCGTCATGACAATTGCGTCCCGGTCTAAACCCATACGAGTTGGATTCAAAAAAAGCTTCCCATTCTGGCTCTATGACTAATTTGGCTAGCATCTGTGTTGCGCGGTCTCGAATTGTCGGTATCCCAAGACCTCTCTTAGAGTCTGTTCCTGGTTTAGGTATCCAAACTCTGCGTAATGGTGACACTTTGGATGTAAAATCTAAAGTGTTTATTAGTTTTGTCCGCTGTGAATAGTTGAGGCTTTTGGCTCCATCTATTCCAGCGGTTTTCTTTCCGGAGTTGTCTTGGGTGACTCTTCTGACCGCTAGACATTTGGCGTAATACGATTTACTTAGGAGTTTTTGGAGTCTCCTAACTAGCTTCACGTTGCCACTTTGACTGGCTCGATATATGTGCTTTTGAAGTTTGAAAACAGCTTTTTCGATTTTCTTCCAGTTAAGCTGTTTCCAGGCTACTTTAGCCACATTAATGGGCGATTGCTGGAAACCAACCCCACTAACTGAAGTGACTATAGTTTTAACCTGTGGCATCTTTTTGCTCTTATATCATCCAATACTCAGTGTTCACGTCAGCGTATCCGTAGCCATTACAGCTAGGCTTTTGCTTCTTGAACAATCTTTCACGTTAGGGCATTGGTTGCTTTGTCAGAGTTTCCTACCTATAAATCGAATTATAGGAGCTTACTAACGCTTTACTTCGTTCCCGTTATCCATTGGTTGTTGTTTTAGAGTGTTACTTTTCACCGGGTTTCTTTTGGAAGTGTGATTAATCCTTAGCCGAGTGGTTAATCCTTTATCCTTGCCTTTTGGCTTGGGCTATTGACCCCTGCGTTGCCCATTAATAATCACGGTGATTCAGACGTAACTTCCTTGCGTACTCTTGACAACTTGCTCGCCAGTCATGAGTGTCAGGTTCACTCAGTTTCTGACTTTTCGCCCAGCTATGGTTGCCTCTTGACTGAGGGTAAGGGAGATGCTTTGACTGGACACTTCACCAGGGGAGGGCTTACACCTCCATGAATAACGAGTTGTATAGTCCTCAAGTGGGTATTATCCTTGCTTTTGGTCATATACGAGATTTGACAGGTCACTTTCACCTTTTGGGTTTGGGTTTGGCCCAAATCTCAACGAATCGCACCAGCTTTTTTATTGTACACTTATAAAAGCAACTTTGAGCGTCACTTAAGGTTATGGACGACATTTTGATTCTCACTCTTGCGCCGTAGCCCCAGTGTCTCGCCTGCGATCGACAGGAAACTCCAGCAATATTTTACGCCAAATGACAGCAAAAGATAAAGCTATCGATTTATCAATTGAAAAACTGCGCCAGCTGACTCAGGTCGATGTGCTGTCAAATTGGCGATCTAGTGCTGTTGACTTACCTTTGACTGATATCTGGAAATGCGATCGATCTGACTTTTGGTTAGACCTAACCCCCCAACCCCCTTCCCTTCAAGGGCAGGGGGAGAATTCAAAGCCTCTCTCCTTGCAGGAGAGAGGTTTGGAGAGAGGTTTTTCAGATGTTCCCAAAACCAATAATAATCGATATTCGGAATTGCCGGTTGTTCAGCTAAACGCAAAAGGACATATTGCTTGGGAACGCGGACGCCAAGTATTATGGTTGGCACAAAAATTTGTAGTTCCACAAGACTTGCAAGGATATCCTTTAAAAGGATTGACATTGCGACTGGCATTAACTTGGTGGGCTGAAGACGCTCAAATTTATGTTAACGGTAAGTTGGTGCAGTCAGGAGATTTATTTGATTATTTTACACGGGTAGTTCTTAGTTCGTCTGTAACTCCAGGCGAAGTAATTTTAGTGGTTTTGCGCTTGGTTAGTCCGGGTCACGATAATGGAGCGTTGATGCGATCGCTCTGCATTTACGAATCTGCCGAGAACAACCGTCTCGAACCTGGTTTTGTCGCCGATGAGTTAGCCGTATTGCATCGTTATGTAGAAACTTTCGATCCAGAAAATCTAGATTTTATCGATATGGCTGTTGCCGATATTAATTGGTCAGCATTGCCAGATGTTAAAGAATTCGATAATTCCCTCTTTTACCTCCGCCAAACCCTCCAATCCAAAATCCTCTCTTGCGAAGGTGGGCATCGTGACGGGAACCAGCGCGAGGTGTTCATGGGGGAAACCCCCAAGACCACACTCGCTTGCCAAGACGCCCACTTCGCGCAAAATCCAAAATCCAAAATCTATTTGTTGGGTCATGCTCATTTAGATATGGCTTGGCTATGGCCAGTGAATGAAACTTGGATAGCTGCCCAACGTACCTTTGAATCGGCTTTACAATTACAAGAAGATTTTCCAGAATTAATATTCTGCCATTCTACTCCAGCTTTATATGCCTGGATCGAACAACATCGCCCAGACTTATTTGCCGATATCCAAAAACAAGTTAACTGCGGACGTTGGGAAGTTGTCGGCGGAATGTGGGTGGAACCGGATTTAAATTTAATTGCCGGTGAGTCGATCGCACGACAAATCCTCTACGGTCAGCGCTACGTTCAAGCGAAGTTTAATCAATTGAGTAAAGTTGCTTGGTTACCGGATAGTTTTGGTTTCTGCGCGACTTTGCCTCAATTTCTCAAACAAGGCGGTATTGAATATTTTGTTACCCAGAAGTTGGAATGGAACGATACCACTAAATTTCCTTATGGCATCTTCTGGTGGCAGTCACCGGATGGCACGCAGATATTCAGCCTCATGTCTGCCTTGATTGGTGAAAGTATCGACCCAATTAAAATGGGGAAATATGCGGTTGATTGGGAAATCAAAACTGGTTTGCCCAATTCTCTTTGGTTACCTGGTGTTGGCGATCACGGTGGCGGCCCGACTCGCGATATGTTGGAGGTAGCTAAACGTTGGGAAAAATCTCCTTTTTTTCCTAAACTGGAGTTTGCCTCTGCTGAGGATTATCTGTCATTGGTTAGTAAGAACCCCCCCCTCTTTCCCCCCCCGTCTACGGAGGGGGATGAAAG
>NZ_JAIQZM010000022.1:0-49180 GCF_023333595.1 Argonema galeatum A003/A1 | reverse complement strand
TAGTCAGAATTCCCCACTTTTTCCATCCCCGTCTGCGGAGAAGAATGAAAGTAGTCAGAATTCCCCACTTTTTCCATCCCCGTCTACGGAGGGGGATGAAAGTAGTCAGAATTCCCCACTTTTTCCATCCCCGTCTGCGGAGAAGAATGAAAGTAGTCAGAATTCCCCACTTTTTCCATGCCCGTCTGCGGAGCAGAATGAAACCAACAAAGAAAAAAGGAATATTCCCGTTTGGAATGACGAACTGTATCTAGAATTCCATCGCGGTTGCTACACCAGTCACGCCGATCAAAAACGTTGGAATCGTCGCTGCGAAGGATTGTTATACCAAGCAGAATTGTTTTCTTCTTTGGCAACTATAACTGCTGAGATGGATTATCCCAAAACTGAATTGGAAGATGCCTGGAAAAAGGTGCTTTTTAATCAATTCCATGATATACTGCCGGGGACATCGATTCAGTCAGTTTTTGTGGAGGCGAATCGAGCTTGGCAGGAAGTAGAGGAAGTTGGGTCAGAGATATTGGATAGAGGGTTGAGTGCGATCGCGTCTCAAATCGCCCTCCCCCCACCGCCACATCCAGACGCCTTACCCCTCGTCGTCTTTAATCCCCTCAACTGGGACCGATCGCAAGTCGTTTCCGTTCCTTTACCGACAGAGCTGCACTGGCAAGTTTACGACTTGACAGGACAACCATTACCATCCCAGTCTGACGGCAAAATGCTGCTATTTGTCGCCAATAATGTTCCGTCAGTCGGTTATCGTCTCTTCTGGCTACATCCTCAAGAGGCTGAAAAGCTCGATCCTGCGTTGGTAAGAGATGCTATTTCCCCTAAAGGCACGGAGATAAGCAAAGATAACATATCTATATTAGTACAAAATCGTGAATTTGTCCAAAAAGATAGTTTAAACGAAAAAGATTGGGTTTTAGAGAATGAATTATTGCGGGTAAGCGTTGACCCTGACACTGGTAATTTATCGACGCTTCTTGATAAAGTTAATAATAAGGAAATTCTCAACGAAGGTGGTGGAAATCAACTACAAGCATTTCAAGATAGCGGTCAATATTGGGATGCTTGGAATATTGACCCCAACTATGCACAACACCCATTACCTCCCACTGTGCTGAAATCAATACAGTGGATAGAAAGGGGAAAAGTGCAGCAGCGTCTGCGGGTAATCAGAAAGTTGAATGAATCTGAGTTTTGTCAAGATTATGTGCTGGATGTGCGATCGCCTCTTATAAAAATCGTCACTACTGTAAACTGGCAAGAACGTCACGTATTGGTAAAAGCTGCGTTTCCTCTTAACTTGACGGCAGATTATGTCACCTACGAAATTCCCTGCGGTGCAATTCAGCGCAAAACCATATCCCAAGAAGCAAGAGAAAAAGCAAAATGGGAAGTGAGTGCTTTGCGCTGGGCAGATTTGACTCAAATAGAAAATGAGTCAGAATCAAACCAATTGCCAATTTACGGCGTCAGTTTGCTGAATGATTGCAAATATGGTTATGACAGCCAGCCTAATCAATTGCGTTTAACGCTTTTACGGAGTCCTAGTTGGCCAAATCCAGAAGCCGATCGAGGTTGTCACGAATTTACTTATGCCCTTTATCCTCACCAAGGTAGTTGGCAATCGGCTGGCACAGTTCGACGCGGATATGAATTAAATTTACCTTTGCAACCGATATTGCTTCCAGCAATGAGGAAAAATATCGATTCGCATCTACCACCTGTCGGTCGATTGGTGGATTTATCGGATGAAAATTTAATTTTGATGGCGTTTAAACAATCGGAAGATCATCCAAATCAATGGATTTTGCGATGTTACGAATGCCACGGGGAAGAAGCAGAGTTGAAGTTGCAGAGCGATGTGGGATTAGAAATTGTGCAGTCTGTGAATTTATTAGAGCAACCTGTTGAAACTCCCGAACTATCACCTGATGGTCAAACCTTAAGGATTTCGCCTTGGAAAATTGTCAGTTTCAAGGTTATGTCCGAAATCAACAACGAAATTATAACCAAATATGGTATGATGAAGTAATTTGGACGGGTAACATCAAGATATTTATGAAAATTCAAGGCAGACCTTTAGCAAAAATTATTCCTTGTATCTCGATCGCATCTGCCTTGACAACGATGAACTTTCTTATCCCGCCGCCAGGGAATGCACAAACTTCAGGAGAATTCAGAATACACTGTATGAGTAGGATTATGTACTCTGCTAATCGCCGCCGATCGGAGATAACTGAAAGCGCTGCGATCGCAGCTTGTCAAAACGCCACAACCGCAGAACAAAGCGTCGCTATAGGCAACTGTTTAAAAGATACGATGTACAATTCTAGTGGTGGAATTAGAAATGGGATGAGCGCCGCCGCTGCTGCTACGGTTTGTCAAAGAGCTACAAATATAATTTCCAGTCAACAGATAAGTAAATGTATGATAAATACTATGTACGACAGTCGCAGTCGCCTGCGCCAGGGCATGACCGCAAACCAAGCTGTCAGACAATGTAGCCGTTCCTGATATTATGAGAGTAATGGTGGAATAGAAAAATCATTAAACAAGCAAACATCGTAAGATGTAGATGCTAAAGCTCTCGCCAACTTCTGGTCTAAAGTTAACAATGTAGCACTAACTTGTTGTGGCATAATAAGCATAAACTCCGGGTTTTTGCGGTTCTGGCGGACAAGTGATGCTAAATTATCAGGTGATTGGTGTCTGATAAGCTGCTACGCATCTAAAATGACCGTCAGTTTTTCCGATCTTCTTGTGGGATGGGCAGGAAAGCCCGTCTTTGTATTGGATTTAGATGCGTAATAGCTTATCACATCCGGTAGCATCGGTTGCCTAAAAATTCGCGTTCTCATATCTGCGTTCATCTGCGTTTATCTGTCTTCATCTGCGGTAAAAATTTAACCAACGATGACAACAGACAATTTCTGGATATCGCTCATAGTCATCTGTCGCGATCCTCTCGAATCAAAGCTGTGCTATCGGGCCATTCAACATCAGTAGGAAGCTGTTCGCGACGCCGGTTGATTTCTGCCAATATTTCTGTTACAGACTTAGGTATCTCGCTTTGACTTTGCGGTGTCTGCGGTGGTAAAGTACTCTCTAACAAGGTGATGACTTGAGTGGTAATTGTACGGTGCTGGGATTTAGCTAACTGTTCGAGTCGCACAGACAAGTCTTCTGGTACATCTTGTAAATGAAGGGTAGCCATTGATTGACCTCCAGGTAAAATTTATTGGCAATGGTAGCACAATCTCACAAGTCTTACTACCTTGGGTAGATAGACTAATGTACGAATGCTATTATTTTTATGCAAACCAAACGCAAATCTGTTTTGTAATAGCTATAATATCTTGTAAAAAGGCTAATTAGACAGTCTAAAAACGACTGCGATCGCGTAAGAACCCCTCCGACAGTCCCGTGAGAGCCAAAAGGCAGAGCAAAACGCGATCGCAACCTCAGACCAAAGACAGTTACACCTGACCTCGCATAGGTTTATTCTGAGGTATAAGAGATCGTTTTTTGAGGATTTAATCATGGATAAGCAAACAAAGAAAAATATACAATCTGCTACCGATACATCTGACAGAGTTGCAGAGGATAACTACGATCCCCACATCGTCCCGGCTGAAACCGCTGCACGCCAACAGCGGGAAGGCAATACCTTCAAGACAGTTCCCTCACTAGAGCGCGAAGAAGGAGCAGAAACAAACACTCAAACAGATGACGAAAGCATTCGCACCACAGACGGCTACACAGTAGACAAAGAAGGTCTTCTGAACAATTACGCCATTGAGCCAGAAATGTACATCAACGAACCTGGTGACTTAAGGGAAAAAGAAGCCGCGCTTGCTGCTGAGCGCAGTCAAAAAATCAATGACTTGAAGCAAGACGAGCAAGGAAAACTGAGCGTGGAAGACGACTCGCGTCCCAAAGGACCAGGAGCTATATAGCTTCAACATCCTTTGCTTTATTGAGCAAACAATAAACCTCTTGCCAAAATATTTAGAACCCCACCCTAACCCTCCCCGCTAACGGAGAGGGAATCATAAGTTTGCCCCCTCTCTGTTGCTCTTAGGGGTTAGGGATGGGGTATTTGTTTTATTTTTGTAACAAAAACAAAAACCCGCTTTTGCAAGCGGAGGTGAAAAACAACCGTAGAGAACTTTTTGGATCGGTTTCGCTTCAACACCTTCTTTCTACGGCGTTTTTTATAGTTTTTGGTCAACTAGGGCTATCTTTCAAGCCACCACAAGACCCTCTGGGTCTTGTGGTGGCTTGTTGACTCTGTTGCGCTAATGATATTAGACGCGATAATAACAGCGGTAAGAAACTGTCACAACTTTGTAACAGGGACTATAGACAACCCGATGTGCCCAATGGCGTGCATAACGCCGATGATGCTTCATGTGTAGGGCACGCTTAGTCCGAGGGCCAACGATCGCATCCTGGTACAGTCCCTTGTGACTTTGGAATCGGATCACGGCATTTGCAGTGATCGAACCAAAATAACCAGTTGAACGCACGTACCGGGGGAAGTAGCCCAAACGTTTTAACTTATTTTGCAATTTAAAGACTTTATAGCCTTGGTCGCGGTATCCCAATGTTGCTTGGGCTTGATCGGAGATCCCCAAGACGCCCAACGCGATCGCAAAAGGCAGCAAGTAAAGCCATGCTTGCGTCGAGAACTTTTTCCAGTTCAGCCCGTCGAATACAGGAGCGTTATCTTCGCTCTTGACCGACTCAATGAGCGACGATTCCTCATAAGCCGAAGCACAGTGGATATATGCCAGTGTTTCCATAGCCAATTTGTTTCCTTGTTGTGGGTTTCTTACCAGGGCTATTCTTTTTTTGAGAGTAACGACTGCATTCTAAGCGCAATTTCTGCCTTCTAGGGGTGTTTTGCAGGTATATTCATATTTTTTAATAAAAGTTTATTAGTTAAACTAGCTGTAAAATAAACATTCTTTCTAAGGAAAGATGCCATCTGGGTAAAGATCCAAACTTTGCTTCCTCACATTGCTAACACCTAAAAAAAACCCGCCTTCTAGGGCGGGTGCGAATCACGAAATTTAACGAGGGCCGTTGCTGGACTACTGCTACCCAACCCCAGAGTGAGGTTTACGGACAGGTCTAATTGTGCGAATTACAGACATACTCTTTTGGTTTGGGGGCCAACGATACCATCAGCCCTGACTCCGCAGGCATGTTGCAAACGCTTGACAGACCGTTTGGTGATGGAGCCGAAATACCCCGTTGCACGTACCCTGTAAGGGAAGAAGCCGTAGTATTTCAGATTTCGTTGCAGACGTACCACATCATGGCCACGCTTCCCGTAACTCAGGTTGCGCGTGTACGCCTCGGCTGGGACAGAGAAGCTACCTAAGCCAACGACAAGGGGCAGTAAAAAAAGGCACGCTCGGCTGGAGAACTTTTTCCAGTTCAGTCGATCGAATAGTCGAGATTTAGTCTCAGTCTTGACAGATTCAGTTGAGGATGATTCCTCGTAAGCCGAAGCGCAATGGAGATAAGCTAGGGTTTCCATGAGAATTTTTTGATTTTTGGGTACTTAATCACTCGGAGATGCACTGTTTAGAATTGGTGCATCCTCTGCGTAATTTCCTGTGCTTAAGAGCCCGCTCCGGGTGTTTTAATCTTTTTTTACAAAAGTTTAACTTTGAGCCGAAGATTCTAAGCTAGGAGCTAGGGGCTAGGGGCTAGCCCCTTTTTGACTTTTGACTTTTGACTTTTGACTTTTCTAGCCCCTCTGCCCCCATACCCTCAATCTTCGTGATCTTCAAATGGATCGTTCAATTCCTTAGAGGGAGGGCCGAAAGCCGTATAAATAGAGAAGCCGGTGATAGAGATTAGAGCCACGGCGATGCAAATGCTAAGAACTGTTGCTGGTTCCATAAGTATGCTAAATTATGAGTCTTGTTCATTTATAATATTACGGAACATTAACAAATCGCCAAGTAAGTCCTCGACGTAGGTCGTGGAGTGAATTGGCCTCTGCAAAGCCGTATTGTGGTAAAACACACATAGTATTCAGATTCGTTTTAGGTGAGACATGGCACAAAGGACATTGTTGGGAGATATTCTCAAACCCCTGAACTCGGAATATGGTAAAGTTGCTCCCGGTTGGGGCACTACGCCGCTAATGGCTGTTTTCATGGTGCTATTTTTGGTCTTTTTGTTGATTATTTTGCAGATCTTCAATTCCTCTCTGATCCTTGATAGTTTCAAGGTAGACTGGAGAAGCCTCGGTAGCTAGTCTGCTCTTCTTGAGAGAGCATAAGATTTATTTTCAGCTTTCCCGGCATGACCGGGTTTTTTTTTAAATTGGAATTGGCTGCTAAATTATTTGAGGCACCACAGGAGGAATTTCCGTGAACATCTTTGGTATTGGTCTGCCGGAAATGGCCGTGATTTTGGTTTTAGCTCTATTGATATTTGGCCCGAAGAAGTTGCCGGAAATCGGTCGCAGTTTGGGCAAGACGATTCGGGGCTTTCAAGAAGCTTCTAGGGATTTTGAAAATGAGTTTAAGCGCGAAGCTCAGCATTTGGAGCAAGCTGTGAAGTCGGCGGCACCTCCAAAATCTGAGGAGATGGCTACAGCCAACTCAGAAAATACTGTCGCAACGCCGTCTCAACAAAGTTAAGGGATTGAGTCTATGAAGTCGGCTGAGTCTGCACCCGCTTTGGTGATTCCCCAGTTGATTGTCGGTTTGGGAAATCCAGAGTCTAAGTACGACCAAACGCGGCATAATATTGGCTTTGCGGCTGTAGATGCTTTGGCGCGTTGCTGGCAGATTTCTCTATCGGAAAATCGCAAGTTTCAGGCGTTATTTGGGGAAGGTCGCAGCCCTACTGGGGAAAAAATCAGGCTTGTGAAGCCTTTGACTTATATGAATCGTTCTGGACAGGCGATTCGATCGGCAACCGATTGGTTTAAACTCCCCCCAGAATCGGTGCTGGCGATTTATGATGATATGGATTTGCCGTTGGGGAAAATTCGTCTGCGTCTGTCTGGTTCTGCTGGCGGACACAATGGGATAAAGTCTGCGATCGCACATCTCGGTACTCAAAACTTTCCCCGTTTGCGAGTTGGTATCGGCAAACCTCAAGATCCCACCAATAACGATAAAGACGCCATCTCCCACGTACTGGGGCGATTTTCAAATGCTGAAACCCAGCTAATTTCTGAGGTACTCCAACTCGTCGTCGAATCGGTAGAACTCAGCCTAAAACAAGGAGTTGAGAAAGCTATGAGTCTCTACAATAACCGCACGGTTGCTCCTAGAGACACTTGCAAAAACTAATCAGCCATTTATGTCCCGCTAGATCCGCTAAGATTAACGGGACATGAATCGCGGTTGAGGATAAGGTCGTCTAGCTGTGTAGGCAACGAACCCTTATCTCATCCGTTTCTTGCGTCGAGCCGCCGTTGCCTTGCGTTTGCGCTTCTCCAGCGGCGTTTCAAAGTGGCGATGAGTCTTGACATCAGCCAAGATACCCGCTCTTGAAACTTGACGTTTGAATCGACGTAAAGCAGATTCGAGTCCTTCATTTTCCCCTAAGAGAACTTGGGTCATTCTTACCACTCCGATCTACGAAACTTAATTAACTACCCCACCATGCTAGCGCCAGTATGGGTTTTATCGAGCAATTTCCACATATAGCATTTGAAGTTAGCGTTCGATCCGTTTTCTGTCAAAATTGGTACATTCTGTCACAAAAGCGCGGGTTCTAGGAGAGCAAAGGTGAATCAAATTCTTTGACTCAAAACTCAAAACTCAAAACTTTCTGTGTTTCACATCTGATGTCCCTACTTAGTACCTATCTGAGTTGGTTAAGGTAGGACAGGTCTACTGAACCAAAGTGGATACTGAGCGCAACATTTAAATTTTCTAAAGATTGAATCAGCCACATAACAGCAGCTCCAGAGTCAGACTCGTAGTGGTTAAACAAAATTGAAAACCGCTTTTCTAAGTAAGGCTTAACCTTCCGGCACAGCAGCAGGATTTTCAACAATAAACCAACGGTAATATTGATGCCCAGATTTGCAACCAAGTCAATGAAGATAAAGTGTTGAGGTTGCTGGGTACTGTTGACTACCAAGAAGTTCAACAAATGGCTACAGGTTCTGATTAGCAGAAATTCGTTTACTTGCTGGGAATCGTTATGTGAAAGGATGTTTTGTAAATGTGTTTGGAATTTTTTATTAAACTGACGTTTCCCGTATTCGGGCTCGATTGAAGTAATCAGATATGCGTAAAGATCGTTCTTAAAAGCGCCGAAGGATGGAGTTTTGCTACTGTGAGTTAAAAAGCTTTGGGCTAAGTCGCGGTAACTGTAGGAGCCTTCTACTCGACCGGCATATTGTTTAATGGCACCGAAAAGTTCTCCATCACTCAATAAAGTTGGATTCTTTACCGGCGGGATAATTAGTTTTGTCGGACTTTCAGCTTGTTTTTTTGCCTGATGACTTCGCCGCACTTGGTAGGTTACGTACTGAGACAGACCGATTTCAAATTGTGCCTGCGCCTGGGCTTGTATTTGCCGGATGTTTTGCTGATGCTCGTAAGTACTGTCCTCGCTCAGTAGGCAATGCTCGTATAAGTACGGATACCGACGAATTAATGTTCCTAAAGGCTTGACTTTTGCCTCATTTTTGAGTTCGGCGGTTTTACTCATTACTTGAGACAAACGTCGCAGGGTTACATACTGCTCGCTTTCAATAAAAAGCTTGATCAGCTCCTGCAAGCGCCTGACTGACTTAGAACGGTAGGAATGCTTTCCTACTTTGGTGGACGTATTCTCAAACAACGTAACCAACTCAGGTATCGCTATTTGCTGTTGGGGGTTCATCTGCCAGCGGTTGATCAAAATGTGGCAGCAGCGATTAAGAACAAATTTGAAGTCCTGCTCAGCCTGCTTGGAACTGATAATCTGGTCGAGCAACATCACAATTTCGCTGTCAGGGTATCCCGCACCGTCGATAAACAAGCTGTGAAAGCGTTCTATCAGACGACTTGGGGATTCCACTTGCGCCCAATGGAGGAGATGTTTATATAACTTTTGCTCCTCGGCCCGTATCTGCCTTGTATAGGGGTCTTTCCAGGCAGTCACTTCGATCTCCTCTACCTTGGGTGTAAATTTGTTTGGAACCTGAAAATTTAAATTTTCCATATTCAGCTATTACACTATATTTCACTATTACCAAAAGCTTAAGAGGGTATAAAAAAATTCTTCTTAAGACTGATACATCTGCTTTTAAACAGTGGCTTCCTTCAGCCTTATCCTGTTTGACCCATTTGCTATCTTATGGAGTTAGTATATTTTACCTTCATTTTTCTTCTATCCTAATGGTGAAATATAGCAGCTAACTGTGACTTAAATCACTTAGCTGGCCTAATTTTACATTGTCTTAACTTGAGGTACTGTCGCATCCGATCGAGTCGAGATGTGTTTTATATAAAACATTTCCAGGTTTGCGATCGGCGGTCAAGGGGCTGGAACCCCCTGTGTTTGTTGCAACGGTACACTTATCTATTCTCAAAATACCTCAGTATTTTACTTTATACTCGGCTGCTCCATTAAGATACAAACAAAAAATCTGGATTTTTGGTGAAGATTCTGTTAAGGTACGGGCTGTTGCTCGAAATTCACTGAAATTTAGCTATTCACCATGCCCTGTCAGATAACGATAGCCCAAATATCTGAAATTCTGGCTCTACCGCCTGAAAAATTGTCCCAAAAAGCGCTAGCGATGCTGGCAACGGGTATTTCAACCGATACGCGCAGCCTTACACCGGGAGAAGTGTTTTTGGCGCTACGGGGTGAAAATTTTGATGGGCATAAATTTGTGGCATCTGCTGTTGATAAAGGAGCGATCGCCATAATTACAGATCTCGCTACCAATGTCCAGCTGCCAGAGGATATCCCTCAACTGCAAGTAGCAGACACTCTGCAAGCATACCAGGCTCTAGCACGCTGGTGGCGCGATCGGTTTACCATTCCCGTGATTGCCGTAACGGGTTCGTTTGGCAAAACCACTACTAAGGAACTGATTGCGGCAGTTTTGTCAACTAAAGGGCGCGTTCTCAAAACCCAGGCGAACTACAATAACGAGATCGGCGTACCTAAAACTTTGTTAGAACTGGGGCCAGAACATGACTTCGCCGTGATTGAAATGGCGATGCGGGGTAGAGGGCAGATTGCGGAACTTACACAAATAGCACACCCAAATCTAGGTGTAATTACGAATGTCGGTACAGCGCATATTGGTTTGTTGGGTAGTGAAGAAGCGATCGCGCAAGCTAAGTGCGAATTACTCGCAGAAATGTCTCCAGAAGCAGTTGCTATTCTCAATCACGATAATCCCTTACTTATGGAAACTGCTGCTGAAGTTTGGCAAGGAGAAACTATAACTTATGGACTGAAAGGGGGAGATTTACAGGGGGAATTAATTAATTCCGATACTGTCAGTGTGGAAGGTATGCAATTACCTCTACCTTTACCAGGACGCCACAACGCACTTAACTATTTAGCAGCTTTGGCAGTGGCGAAGGTTCTTAAAATTGATTGGAAACCTTTAACAGCTGGTTTGCCAGTTCAACTGCCGGAGGGACGAGCAAAACGTTACGATTTGCCGAACGATATCGTAATTTTGGATGAAACTTACAATGCTGGGCTAGAGTCGATGGTAGCGGCGTTACGTTTGCTGGCGCAGACGCCGGGGAAACGGCATATTGCTGTTTTGGGTACGATGAAAGAACTGGGAGAGCGATCGGCCCAATTCCATCGCCAGGTAGGTGCCACTGTAAGGGAGTTGAATCTGGACGTTTTGCTGATTTTAGCAGACGATCCGCAAGCAGAAGCGATCGCTGAAGGTGCCGAACCTATGCCATCTGAGTGCTTTTCGACTCATGCATCTGTGGTTGAGAGGTTGAGAGAGGTGGTGACAGAGGGCGATCGCATTCTCTTTAAAGCTTCCCATTCAGTCGGACTCGATCGCCTAGTCAATGAATTTCGTCATTAGTCAAAAGTCATTAGTCATTGGTAAAAATTAAATGCCCAATGACTTTTGACTAATAAAAAATAGAGAAAAGATTATGGCTAAAAAACTAGACCAAATTATTGTTGTCGATATCGAAGCTACTTGCTGGGAAAGTTCGTCACCACCCGGACAAGAAAACGAAATTATCGAAATTGGCATCTGCACATTAGATATTTCTTCGGGAGAAAGACTGGAAAAAGAAAGTATCTTAGTCAAACCAGAACGTTCAACCGTAAGCGAGTTTTGCACCCAGTTAACTACGCTAGCTCAAGAACAAGTCGATACTGGGATTACCTTCCTAGAAGCTTGTGCAATTCTGAAAGATAAATATCTATCCCATCAGCGAGTTTGGGCAAGCTACGGTGAATACGACAGACAACAATTTGAAAAACAGTGTCAATCTTTTAATGTCACTTATCCTTTCGGCACGAGGCATATTAACATCAAAACTCTGGTTGCCATTTTTCATGCCTTGCCGAAAGAAGTAGGTATGGCAGAAGCATTGGAACTGATGAACTTACCACTAGAAGGTACGCATCATCGGGGAGTGGATGATGCCTGGAATATAGCTGGTATCTTGTCAGAATTACTTTTAAAAACAACAATATCTCAGAGATAGAAAAATTTGTCATTTTGCCCCATATCCCATCCCAAAAGTGGAGTCGTGGATATTTTTATTCGATTTGGTATGTTGTTGCGCTTCAGCGCTCTTTACTCCTTTCATCGATGAAACCTATTTTCTCTTCTTATTTGTTCCGGTACAGGCGGGATACCTTGTTGCGTTGCTTCTTCATCGGTAGTATTGTTTAGGTAGGAAGGAAGTAATTCCGCCAAAGGCGTTCGGTTCATTCGCGCTGCGTGATTCAATAGATCTGGCATAAGTTTTACCAGACTTAGATCGATATCCTTGAAGTCAATATCATTCAAAATCGCACCTCTAATATCGGTCTGATAAAAGTTTGCTAACTTTAGATTAGCCTGACTCAAATCAGCATTATTCAGCATAGCATTCCTGAGATTGGCACTCTCTAAATTGGCGCTGGTTAGATTAGCATTAGTCAGGATAGCACCTTGCAGATTAGCAGTAAACAAGTAGGCATTAATGAGTTTTGTATTAGTCAGGTTGGCATTAGTTAGGTTAGCCATAGTCAGGATAGTTCTACTCAAGTCAGCATTCGCCACTTTCGCATTAGTTAAATCCGCCTGAGTTAGGTTAGCCCCCTGCAAATCAGTACGGTTGAGGATAGCTCCATTCAGCTTAGCTCCAACTAGGGAACAAGCAGCTAAGTTGGCACCTTTGAGGTTGGCATTACTCAAGATGGCACTTCTGAGATTAGCATCACCTAAATAGGCATCTGTTAAGTCGGCACCCGTCAAGTTGACACTCTCTAAATTGGCAGTTTCCAGCTTGGCTTTACTAAGTTTGGCACCAGTTAGGTTTGCACCTCTTAAGTCAGCCATACTCAGGTTAGCTTCAATGAGAATGGCTTCTGGCAAAAAGGCAGTCGTTAGGTTAGCTTCTCTTAAGTCAACGCCTCTGAGTCTGGCACCCCGGAGTCTGGCATTTCTCAAATTTGCTCCCCTCAGTTTAGCTTCCCTGAGCATAGCGCCGCTCATTTTGGCTTCTTGCAGGTCAGCTACTTCTAGGTTGGCACCTCTAAGGACGGTCTTCTGTAATTCGGCACCCCGGAGTTTGGCACCCCTTAAGTCAGCATTTTCCAACATGGCACCCGCCAAATTGGCACCACTGAGATCGGCCCCTCGGAAGTTACCGCCTCTGAGGTCTACGTTTTTGAGGTCGCACTTGGGACACTGATTTGTTGTCAGTAACTTTTTGATATGTTCGGGATTGGCAGCTTGAACCGATTTGGCTAAGCAGAGAGAGGCTAGTAGGAGTGCAAGCTGAAAGATTTTCTGCATATATTTGCAGCGTGTCGCTTTTCTATTGTTCTTAATATATTGCATTCGGTGAACCAAGATCGCTCTTTAGTTCAGTTACTCAATGTTTCTGTTTCGGCTTCTGTAAAGATGGGTGGCCACAGTTCGGGAATTGGTAATTCCCAACCTGGGAAGAGTTCTGTAATGGTTAAGATGTCTTCATTGCTTAAGACAATTGGTTCGCCTGTGGGTCGATAAACGGTTACAGTTGTTTCATCGGGGTCAATGAGAATTCCGACAACTGCTCCTAATTCTAAGAACTTTTTAAGTCTCTTTTCTAGGGGTTTAATTCTGTCGCTTTGAGATTTAATTTCAACTACTAAATCTGGTACAAGTTGTCCAAAGTAACGAGGACTTTGGAGAAGGCGGGAGGCGCGAACAAAGGAAACATCGGGTGCTTTGAGGTTTGTATCTGGCATGATGAAACCACCTGCGGAGTCAAACACTCGTCCGAGGCGACGAGGGTAAACCCAGTTAGCCAGTAGTCGGCTAAACAGAATAGTAATTTCGCTGGATACAATGTCTGAAGGCCCCATAACGATAATTTTCCCATCTTCGAGTTCTAGTTGGTAATCATGTCCGGCTTCGGAGAGTGTTGCTTGTAAGTTTTCCAAGTCTTTTATTGTCATCAGTGACATCATAAATCTCCTTGTCTAGCTGAGGGTATATATATTTTAACTCAAGATGATAAAATCATAAAGTGTTCAAAAGTTAGTAAAAATGAGAACCGGCACAAATTGGGAGGATACCCAAGAAAACATTCATTCGGCGACCAGTCCCAAGAAATGTTTCGAGATGGAATACAGGTATGGATGGAAACTCAAAGATATCCGCAAAACTAGAGACAGTATCCTAAAAGTAGATTGCGTTTTTTACGGCAAACAAACCAGTTTCGAGGACGAGCGTTATGAGACAGACTTGGATTATCTACAAGAGTGACGATCCAGATGCCACTGGATGGGAAGACCGCCAGCTTCTGCCATCGGAAAGCTTAACAAGCATTCTTTCTGAGGAATGGCATTATTCCAGTACTCCTGAAATTCCCAAAGCAAACGATCGCGTTAGGGAGTATGCTAATGCCAAAGATCCCGGTAATGGAGTGACTCACGGACGCGATGGCGATTGGGTGGTCGTGCGGGTTTGCCAGTTCGCCAGCTTCGATACTGACGAGCGGATTGTAGTATGTTACTGCCAGTATCAACCAATCGATGCCCAATGGGAGGAATTGCGACGCGGCGCTTCTGTTGATGAAATATTGGAAGTTTCGCAGCAGACAGCATGAGGTCGAAGCGATCGCACGTATTTTTGTTCATACAGCGCACCAGGTACGGTAAACTTCGATTACGCTATTGCCCAGTCGTTGTGCGAGATGCAGCTGCAATTGCTTTCTTCGATCGCATGAAACCGATGCAGGTGTCTGTTAATTAGTAGCTCAAGGGCATCAGCAGCTATAGGCTCGGAAAAGTAATATCCTTGACCGCTCACGCATCCCAGTACTCGCAGTTGCGATAGCTGTTCGGCAGTTTCTACTCCTTCCGCAGTTACGCTTAAGTGTAGCGCCTTGGCAAAGGCAATTACGGCATGGACGATCGCGGTATCTTCACGATTATGCCCCAGACCCTTGATGAAGGAACGATCGATCTTCAGAGTGTCTACTGGAAAGCGCTTTAGGTAACTCAGAGCGGAAAAACCCGTCCCGAAATCATCGATCGCCAGCCGTATCCCCAAATGTTTCAGCCGATATAATGTGGCAATGGTCGTGTCCCCCTGCTCCATCATCATACTCTCTGTAATTTCCAGCTTTAAGCTCTGGGGGTTAAGACCAGTTTCATTGAGGATGTGGGCAATTTTATCCACCAATTGGGGCTGTTGGAACTGTTTGGCGGAAAGGTTCACACCTACCACCAATGGGGGATTGTCGGGGTACTGCAATTGCCAGTCTCTTGCTTGTCGGCAAGCTGTTTCTAAAACCCACTGTCCAATAGGCAAGATCAAGCCCGTTTCTTCTGCTAGGGGGATAAACTTAGCAGGCGAGATCAGACCGATGCGCGGGTGTTCCCAGCGGATCAGGGCTTCCACTTCGCTGATTTGGCCGTTTTCCAATTGCAGCACTGGTTGGTAGTAAAGCCTGAACTCTTGGCGTTCGATCGCGCGTCGCAGATCGGTTGCTAGCTGCAAGCGCTCAAAGGCACGGGAGTCCATGTCTGGCTTGAATAAGGTAAAGCGGGATTTACCGCTTTTTTTGGCCTCGTACATGGCCGCATCGGCATTACGCAGGAGATCGTCGCAACGCTCATAACCAGAATTGCTTAAGGCAATCCCAATGCTGCTGCTGATGAACACTTCACGCTTTTCTAAGTTAAATGGAGTTTGTAGCTGTTCTATAATCCGTTCTGCTATGTATGTGGCATCTGTCTGGTGAGTTATGTCTTTGAGCAAAACGGTGAATTCGTCGCCACCGAAACGGGCGACTGTATCGATCGATCGCAAACAGGATTTGAGACGTTGACTCACGCCAATGAGCAGCTGGTCTCCTGCTTTGTGTCCCAGGCTATCGTTGATCACTTTAAAGCCGTCCAAGTCCAGAAACAGCACTGCAACTGAAGACCGATCTCCATCCGCGCCAGTCAAAACCCGCTCTAGCTCATTCATGAATAAAGCGCGGTTTGGCAGCTTAGTCAAGGAGTCGTGGAACGCCTGATGGGTCAATTCGGCCAGTTGGATTTCCAATTGCTGGGCTAGGTAGTTGATCGCTGCGGCTAAGTCGTTGAGTTCGTGAATTTTACCGGATGCTACCCGTCGATGGTAGTTTCCCCGCAGGATGTCTCCGGTGGCTGCGATCGTGACTTTTAACGGTTTGGCAATGTCTTGCGCCAGCACTAAGAGGAACCACAACATCGCGATAACCAGCACTCCGATGCCCATTAAGGCGATCGCATTGCGCTGGTTGGACGCGACAACTAAATCCTTCGTGGGAACCAAAGCTACAAGTAAGCCATTGTTGGCTAGGGGTTTAACTGTGAGGTGGAAGTTGTGGCGAGCAAAGTCTTGGTTGAGTTTGTTTAGCCTCTCCTCTGTTGGCTGGGACTTATCCAGCAAGCGCCTCAAGTCAGGTTGGGTTAGAGTGCTGCCGATCGGAATGTCTTGTTGCAATAAGGCTAATTCTACACCATCACTTTTCTCGATCGGGTTCAGGTCTTTTTCGTTGAGTCTGGCTTCTACTAAGATTACTCCCATCATGCCTTGGGGTTCTTTAATCGGGGCTGAAGCCAATATTATTAGTTTTTCCCCATTTACCAATTCTGTAGACTCTGTTAATCCAGACAAAGCAGTTTTAAGTAGGGGTGTGGCGATCGCAGGAGCTAATTTTTCCCCTAAATGCAGGATTTCGCCACCGTTCCTGTTATATATATGAATATCTCCCAGCCTCAGCTTGGTTTGTAAGGGTATGAGGATTTTCGTTAAGGCACTCTTGTCGCCTTTTTTCACTGCTGTAGCTAAGTCGTTCCTTGAGGCTAGTAGTTGGGCAACAATTTCTTTGGACTTCCGTCTCTCCTGTACTGAATTCGCGATTCCTTCCAGCACGGTTACTCCCCGCCTGTTGACCAAAAGTTCTGCTTGTCTGGCGATCGAGAAGTTGCTGAAGACGCTCTGGCTGACCGCCGCCGCCAATACCAAGCTAATTGGCACTAACAGGCGAGCTTGAAGCCCCCAGGAACGAGGTTCACTTTTAAACGGGAGCATAGCTATAAGCCTCCATACTTTTCGACCAACTGTTTGTTATATTCCAGGGATAGGGTATAAATGTCTGGAACGAATATGTAATGCTGACACTGTTTAAGACTATTAAGTACAACAAAGTAAGCTGTCTTTTTAGACAGCCATATCACTATTTAGTTAATATGCAAAATAATCTAAAAAAATGTCAAATTTTGACTTATTTTTTATAATTTACTATATGAAATCTAAAATATGGCGCTTTCCCTATTGCCTTCATCAAATCTTTAAGAAAACGTAGATTTGTTTAATACTTTCTTTTTAATTTTGGCTTTTTTGCGTTGATGGTGAAAAATTTGCTTAAATGTTACGGATTGGGGGATGGTGGCTTAAGCGCGGAAACTCAACTACCTGTTTGTATTTTGAAATTATCGCCCCTCTCCCCCGCTCTACAAATTCTACTACTGTCACTTTAAGCTAAAAATGTGAATATGTCGGGAATAAGACTGTTGTCATCGTTGGTTAAATTTTTACCGCAGATGAAGACTCTGGAACGCAGATGAACGCAGATGAACGCAGATAAGAAAAGAACAGGAATTTTTTATGTAACCGATGCGAAAGCCCCTACGATTACTGAATTGGTGTTCTAGCCCCTGTTACTAAATGCCGTGGCTTTTTCCAATTACCCAATGGCGACGGAAGAAACGGGCTAGGGCAGATTCTTCTAAAGATAAATAGATGGGGCGACCGTGGGGACAGGTGCGCGGATGACGGGTGCGTTGCCATTGTGCTAAAATAGTTTGCATCTGTTGCAGTGTAAGAGGTGTGCCGTTACGGATGGCACTGCGGCAGGCAACAGCTACTTGCGCGGTTTGCAAGTCTCCCCCTAAACTGAGTTCTAGGAGGGCTTCTGCACAATCTTCTCGCTGGGCTAGTAGTGCTGGTGCGTTGCGAACTGCCCACATCTGTTCGCCGAAGAGTTCGATTTCTAAACCGATGCGTTGCAGTTGTTCGACTTGGTTATCGCAGAGATGGGTGAGAACGATCGGAGGTTGAAGAGGTACGAGTTGCCAAGCGCTGCACAATTGCTCGTACAATACTCTTTCGTGGGCGATATGTTGTTCTATTAACCAGACTCCAGATAGATGTTCTGCGACAATATAAGTGTTATGAATTTGGGCGACGGCACGCAGTTCGATCGAACCAATTTCATTTTTACTTGATGGAGTTGGTTGAATGGAACGATTGAGGCTGTAAGCACTTTTGTTTTCTGCTGCTGTGAGTAATTTGCCCATTCTCTCGCTGTGGACGGCTTCAGGGAGATTGGCTGGACTGATTTGCAATGCTTGTCCGATCGCGTGAGTAATTTGTTCCTGCCAGTAATTCATTGAGTGCAGGTAGATTTCTGCTTTGGCGGGATGACGATTCCAGTCGATTAAATCGGGGGAAATTTGGAGGTGGAGGAAACAGACGGGGTAGCGATCGCGCGGTAATGTACGTTGAAAGGATGCTAGTATTGTTTGTTCTAGTTCCGCAGATTTGATCATCCGTCCGTTGGTTGCAACTCTTACCCAGTCGGGACGGCGGCGATGACATCTGTCTGGTAATCCTAAAACTAATTCTAAGGATTGACGATCGGCGATCGATGATTGAGCAAAATCTTTCCCAATCAAGAGTCCCAGCTTGAACTGCTGCAAATCGCTCAAATGCACATCGCGTAAGATTTGGGGGAGAATTTGCTGGGCTGTTTCGCCGGGACTGATGGTAAACCAGGGGCGATCGTTTTGCTGAACTTGCCAAGTAATATGGGGATGACAGAGGGCGATTTGGTGAATGGTAGCTTGTACCGCTTTCAATTGTTGTGCGGGTGTCGGTAATCCCTGGCGGCGGACAGTCCAAGTACCGAATAGATTGGCGGCGGTGACGATCGTTCCAGGTGCGATCGCAACTGCTTCTTCCACCGCAGGTTCCCCTAGAGCATCATATACTATTCGCCACCCCTCACCACCATCACGCGATCGACTGCAAATATCTAATTCCGACAACTGCGCTAAACTGTGCAACGCCTCGCCGCGAAACCCCAAACTGGTAATCTTCCACAAATCCTCACAACAACGGATTTTGCTAGTGCTGTGGGGAGTTGCTGCGAGTTGCAAGTCTGCCAAATCCATACCAAAACCATTATCCGCTACTCGGACTCGCCATTGTTCCGGCCAGAGAGATATGGCGATGCGAGTTGCACAAGCGTCGAGGGCATTTTCTACCAGTTCTCGCACGACAGCTGCTATAGAGTCAATCACCTCACCGGCGGCGATGAGATGCACTACTTCTGCGGGTAGGGTTTGGATAGGGGAAGGCATAAGATCTAGTTTAGGAGAGCAGGCAACTTTCAATGCACGAAGATCCCAAAATGCGTCATCATTATGAGTGAATAAAACATCTTACAATACAAAGCGATGTCTGGAGATTTATTAAAGGTTTTTCAGGAAGCTTATCGAAATTTGGAACTTCTGCCACTATTGGAGCAGAGGGAATTAGATAAATTCAGGGTAGATTATGGTAGAGAAATTATTGAAGAATTAGAGCAGTTGGTTGAAGATAGCCCTTCTGGTGATGGAAAGATTATTTTCACGGGACATCGCGGTTGCGGCAAGTCTACATTATTGGCTGAGTTTGGTCGTTGGTTAGATGACCGATACTTTGTGGTTTCTTTTTCTATCTCCGACACAATTGAAATGTCGGACATTAACCATATTAACATCCTATTTGCCATTGCGGTCAACTTAATGTACGAGGCGGAAAAACAGCAAGTACAGATACCGCCAGCAAACAAAAATGCTATATATAAGTGGTTTGCTAGTAAAACTCGCATAGAAGAAGAGAAAGTACAAGCTGAAACTTCGGTAGGCTTTGATTTATTCAAAATTATTAGCGGCAAGCTGAAAGCGGATGCTGTTGTTCGCCAAGAAATCAAGCAAGAGTTTGAGAGGAAGGTTTCCGACTTAGTAGCGCGAATCAATGAAATCGCTGCTGTTATTCAGGTTGCTAGTAAAAAAGATGTTTTGGTTATTATCGATGACTTGGATAAGCTAGAGTTAGCGCGAGTTGACGAAATTTACCGAGATAACATCAAGGCTCTATGCTTACCTGGATTTCGGATTATTTACACGATACCTATTGCTGTTTTGCGAGACAAGTTTCTTCGACCTCTGATTGAGACAGAAACCAATGACCAAATAGTGGTGATGCCTGTCTTGAAGTTGTTTGAGAAAGGACAAAGCCGCCTACCTAATCCAGTTATTCGCATGGAGGCTAAAGATATTTTATGTCAAATTCTAAATAAGCGCATATCAAGTCAGCTATTAGAACCGCAGACGGCAGAAAAGATGGTTTTAATGAGTGGCGGTGTGCTGCGGGAATTGATTCGCATTGCCAATGAATGTTGCAGGATTTGTCTGCGATTAATCAGGCGGCAACCCGCTCAAACTGCTATGATGATTGATGATGAGATTTTAGATAAAGCAGTTAACGGTATCCGCAATGATTTTGCCATTCCTTTAGGTAAGGTTGATTATGAAATCTTGCATAAGACGTATCAACAATTTACACCGGATGACCCAAAGCAGCCAGAGTTTTTAGACTTGCTACATGGGTTGTATGTTTTGGAGTATCGCAATCGTCAAAATTGGTACGATGTTCACCCAATTGTAATTGAGCTATTGAGAGAACAGGGGTTGATCTAATGATATCCCAAGAGATGGCAGAGCCGCAAGATAAAAATCAAGAAAACTCTGAGGATTTGCTAGTTACTATTGAGGCTAGCCAGGGAGTATTATCTTTATTGATTGCTGTTTGCGACGATAGTAATTTTCGAGACGGGATAATTGCACGCTATGAAGCTGAACTAGCGCCAGATATTCGTAATTATCGGGTAGAATTGCCCAAAGGCGAACCGAGTATTAGGGCTGCTATTGCGGAAGTACTGCAAGCAGATGAGTATCTGCAAAATGGTAGCAAAGCAGTATTGACGGTGACGGGTGCAGAGAAACTATATTTTCTTAAATTAGGGGCTGAACGTTCGGAACAGGAGATTTTTTTCGGTTATTTGCAGTGGACGCGGGAAGCTTTGCGAGAGTTTCCTTATCCTATTGTGATTTGGGTGACTAATCAAATCTTAATTAACTTGATTAAAAAAGCTCCAGATTTTTGGAGTTGGCGCAAGGGTGTGTTTCGGTTTGAGTCCAAAAAGACTGCTTTAATTTCGGCTAAGGAGATTACACCATTACGGTCATTTTTGGAGCGGGATGAATCACCTAATAATGATGACGATCCATACTTTCTGTCGGTAGAAGATTTGCAGCAACTGATTCAACAGATTGAAGGGAAACGAGGTGCTGAAGATCCTCTGTTGGCTACCTTGTACGCGAGAATTGGTGAGATTTACAACAGAAGGCTGCAAGGAGGTGAGGCTCAAGATTATCAAAAAGAACAAGAACTGGCAATAGAGTATTTTCGCAAGGCTGTTGCTTTACAAAAAAAGCTTGGTTTAGAAACAGACTTATCAGAAAGCTTGCACAATCTGGCAAATCTCTACTATTCCCAAGGAAGATACAGCGAAGCAGAACCGCTGTTATTGCAAGGTTTGGAATTGAGAAAACGCTGGTTGGGAGATGAACATCCCGATGTCGCCACAAGTCTGAACAATCTGGCAAATCTCTACTATTCCCAAGGAAGATACAGCGAAGCAGAACCGCTGTTATTGCAAACTTTGGAATTGAGAAAACGCTTGTTGGGAGATGAACATCCCGATGTCGCCACAAGTCTGAACAATCTGGCAAATCTCTACTATTCCCAAGAAAGATACAGCCAAGCAGAACCGCTGTTATTGCAAACTTTGGAATTGAGAAAACGCTGGTTGGGAGATGAACATCTTGATGTCGCCACAAGTCTGAACAATCTGGCATATCTCTACAAATCCCAAGGAAGATACAGCCAAGCAGAACCGCTGTATTTGCAAGCTTTGGAATTGAGAAAATGCTGGTTGGGAGATGAACATCCCGATGTCGCCACAAGTCTGAACAATCTGGCATATCTCTACAAATCCCAAGGAAGATATAGCCAAGCAGAACCGCTGTTATTGCAAGCTTTGGAAATTAGCGATCGCACTCTAGGCTCAAACCATCCCCAAACTATCGGTATTCGCGCAAACCTCGAAAAGCTGCGTGCTGAGATAAGCCCTACTAATGACTCTGAATCTCCTGACTCAACTCAGTCTAAAGAAGGATAAACTGTGCCTAAAGAAAGATAATTGCAGCGATCCCCCCAGAGAAAGATTAGCTCATTTTAATGCTTTGTTACATTTCAGGTGAAGTAACAGAGAATCGAAACATGGAAAACATCCAAGACAAAGCTCAAGAAGCTAAAAATAACATCTCTGAAGGCATTCAAAAGGCTGGCGACAAGGTTTCAGACGCCGCTCAAACTGTTAAAGAAAAGTTGACAGAGGATGTTAAACACTCTGGCGACAAGGTTTCAGACGCGATCGAATCCGCTAAAAGCAAGCTGCCGAACATTACTCCTACCCCGCCGGGATTCAAACCCCAGTCCTCTGCACATGACCTCAAATCTCGTCTGGAATGGGGCGAACCAGCTTTTACAATTTTAGATGTGCGCGATCGCGAAGTCTACAACGACGGTCATATTACGGGAGCTATGCCCATGCCGATCGATGAATTGGTAGAACGCGCCAAACCCAGTATAGATCTCAACCGCGATATCTACGTCTACGCTGATAGCGACGATCGCACAGCTCAAGCTGCGAATCAGCTTCGTAGTGCTGGGTTTGAAAAAGTAGCCGAACTGCAAGGCGGTTTGGCGGCATGGAAAGCGATCGGTGGCCCCACAGAAGGCGTTTCCGAATCGAGAACTCCTCCTGGATCTGATGATTATAATGTGGCCGATCGGCTAAAAAATCATAAATCAACGCAGAGCAAATAGTCATCTCCAGAAATTAAAGGTGCGTTACCTGTAACCCTTGTAGAGACGTTGCATGCAACGTCTCTACATTCTATGAAAGGAGATGTCTAATAGACAAATATAGCTAGGGGCTAGGGAGTAGGGTTTCAGGAATTAAGAAAGTCCTAACTGACGAAAGCGGTTGCTATATTTTGGCTGTGCCGCTCATAAGCATAAATGCTTAGATATGTAAATAATTTATCAATAAAAGTTTGCAAATCGTAAAAGAAGTTGTTAAATTGCAGGTAACGTGATAAAAAATTGCCAAGACTATGAGCCCCTTCCCAAACCTGATTCCCACGCCTCCACCTATGAAGGCGCGATCGCTTGTTTATGACTTGAAAGCTAGACTAGACTGGGGCGAACCAGCACTGACAATTATCGATGTGCGCGATCGCAATCTCTTCAACACCAGTCACATCATGGGCGCTATCTCCATGCCTATGAACGAATTGATCGATCGGGCCAGACCCAGCCTTGTACTCAGCCGCGACTTATATATCTACGGCGAAATTGATGAAGAAACAGCCGAAGCAGCAACCAAACTGCGTGCAGCTGGATTTGAGAATGTCTCCGAACTAAGAGGCGGTCTCGCAGCATGGAAAGCAGTAGGTTTTCCTGTGGAAGCTATTCCATCTGTTGTCAGTGGTAATTAGTCATTAGTCAGTGGTCAATTGTTAGTAGAAACCATCAACAAACAACTGACAACTGACAACTGACCACTGACAACTGACAACTGACCACTGACCACTCACCACTGACCACTGACCACTGACAATTATCAGTGTTCAAAAATATCCTTGTATTGCAGTAAATCCAGTTCCACCACTGTCGGTAAGCACTGAAAGCATTGCTCTGCAAGTGAGTAACGTTCTTCGCGTTTGAGCATAGCAATCAATTTTTGTCGCACACTCAGCAGGTAACGCACATCGTTCGCGGCATAACGCAGTTGCTCCTCAGATAAATTCGCCGCATTTCCCCAGTCGGAACTTTGGGCAGTTTTGTCAAGTTCCACTCGCTCTAATTCTTGCACCACATCTTTAAGTCCGTGTCTTTGAGTGTAAGTTCTGGCTAACTTGCTGGCGATTTTGGTGCAGAATATCGGCGCTACGTCAATGCCCAGATTCTGACGCAATTGGGCAACATCAAACCGGGCAAAATGGAACACTTTAGTAACATTTGATGCTTCCATTAACTGTTTTAAATTCGGAGCTTCTGTTTGCCCTTTAGGAATGCGAATTACAGTTAAGTAACCGGGACAAGATAGTTGCACGAGACACAAGCGATCGCGCATCGGCAGCAATCCCATTGTTTCGGTATCCACAGCTACAGCTTCAGCTTTGAGATACTCAGCTAAAAGGGAATCGGAAAGGTCGCGATCGAAAACCTGAAAATCTTCTTCAAAATCCATATCTAGAACGCTTGATAAAAATTTGCGTGAAGTAGAACTCGCCTTGAGCGTTTTTGATAACGCCCACCCCAGTTAAGTCAAAATCACCTTCAATATTTTTCAGATGACCGGGACTTTTTAACCAACCTTGCACAGCTTGAGTGGCTGGGTCACTATAACCTTGGTTGAATGCGACATTTTCAGCAGAACTGCGATAGTTAATCGATTTAGCGATCGCTTTAACTCGCTGCTCAAATCCCTCATGGCTAAAAGGAACTTTACCGCTAGCCATCGCTTGACTGTGTATCTTCGCTTGTTCGCTGATCCGATCGTCCAGCGTCAGGGGCGGTAAATTACGGGATTTGCGATATTCGTTTACTTGTTGGTGAATTGATTTTTCCAAGGCATTTAAGGAATTAGATTGCGATGTTTGAGAACCAGAATTCGGCGAAGCAGTTGCAGTCGGTTTGCTTGATTTAACTTCACCAATATTCTTGATGAAATCGCAGCCCACCAAACCACTACTAAGCACGATCGTTCCCACAACAATTGCCGTAAATCGTTTTTGCATCTTCAATGCTTAGGGAGAGACGATGGACTGGGAACTGGGAAAATCGAGAATTGAACATCATTTCTGACTTACTAGCCCCTCTCTTCCCCTAGCCCCTAGAACATCAATTCAGTAATGGTAGGGGCGAAGCATTCGGGCAGGAAATCTAGGGTAAGAGCGATAGATTTTCTACCCGAATGCTTCGCCCCTACAAGCTAAAAACCCACCGCCAAGTATTACTGAATCGGTGTTCTAGCCCCTAACCCAACTTGGCGACTGTCTGCACATCTTTATCGCCGCGACCGGAGCAGTTGATGACTATGCGAGGACTGCCGGTAAGCTCTTGACAGAGAGTCTCCAGGAATGCGATCGCATGAGCCGTCTCCAACGCCGGGATAATCCCCTCCAGCTGAGATAGACGCTTAAACGCTTCCAAAGCTTCTTTGTCAGTTACGCTGTAATACTCAGCACGCGCCGAATCTTTCAGATAACTATGTTCCGGGCCAACACCAGGATAGTCCAGCCCAGCGCTAATCGAGTGCGGCTCGATCACCTGACCGTCATCATCTTGCAGCAAATAGCTCATCGCCCCGTGCAACACACCAATTCTTCCTTTTGTCAAGGTAGCCGCGTGTTTTCCTGTATCGACGCCTTCCCCAGCAGCTTCCACACCAATCAGCCGCACAGAAGGCTCATTGACAAACTCGTGGAAAAGTCCGATCGCATTTGACCCACCACCCACACAAGCCAACAGAATATCCGGCAAACCGCCCCATTTTTCTTGAGCTTGAGCGCGAGTTTCCTCACCGATTATCGTATGAAAATCTCGCACCATCATCGGGTAGGGATGGGGGCCAGCAACCGAACCCAGGATATAGTGAGTTGTTTCCACATTCGTCACCCAGTCCCGAATTGCCTCCGAAGTCGCATCCTTCAGCGTTCCCGTTCCCGCCGCCACTGGGCGTACCTCGGCCCCCATCAGCCGCATTCGGAATACGTTTAGGGCTTGTCGTTCCATATCGTGAACGCCCATATAAATAACGCAATCCAGGCCAAACCGGGCGCAAACGGTTGCTGTCGCCACCCCATGTTGACCCGCACCAGTTTCGGCAATAATGCGCTGTTTGCCCATCCGCTTGGCCAACAATACCTGAGCCAAAGCGTTGTTGATTTTATGAGCCCCAGTGTGGTTCAAATCTTCTCGTTTGAGATAAATTTGCGGCCCAGTGCCGTCAGGTCGGGCATAGTGCGCGGTTAAGCGTTCGGCGAAGTACAGGGGGCTGGGGCGTCCCACATAGTCGCGCAGCAGTTGTTGGAGTTCTTGTTGGAAATCTGCCTCAGAGCGATATTGTACAAATGCCGCTTCTAGTTCGCTCAAAGCAGGCATCAGCGTTTCCGGCACGTACTTGCCACCAAAGCGCCCAAATCTTCCCAGGGCGTCCGGTTGCTGAGCGTGGGGGTCAGTTGCTGTTTGGGAACTATAAGAGAGAGGAGTAGTGGTCACGGGTCAGGCGAGAATACACGACAGACTTCCATTTTGACATGGACAAGCAGGAGAAGGAGGACAAGGAAGCAACGATCGCTATACAAATTTTTCCTGCCATCAGTGTGGTTTGCCAATTCTGGCCCAAACTAATTAATCACTTTTTATTATCGTATTAACAAATAAGAATATTTGATTTTATTGCTTGAGAGCAATTAAAGTCAAAGTTGTGAGTCTTGCAATGATAAGGAGAAAATCATGAAACTCTTCCAAATTTTTCTTGTAGTCTTGGTATTCCTAGTTAATCTGGTAGTCGCTCAACCTTCATTTGCAGATCCAAAATTCAGCAAAAATCCCGATTACATTGAGATAGTTCAAGAACTAGCTAATCTACTGGCGGCGCGTTTCCCGCAGAAATTCTCTATCAGTTTTGGATAAAATCTAAATTTCTGAGGCAGTTGTAACCACATCAAAGTCAACGTTCAGGATGTCAAAATGCTTTTGACCACAATGGATCTTTGCACCTTCACCCTTTCTCAAGCTTAGCTGCTCTTTAGTACCTTTAGTCTCTCGAATCAGGTAGAGTTTTTGCTCATCTTCAGAAACTTGTTTAACGATCGCCCAATCAGGATTGTAAGTACCGAGTGGAGTTTGAACCTTAAACCAAGGTGGAAGCTTGATAAACAATTTGATGTCTTCTCGCCCATCTAGGATCTCAGCAAATTGTCTCTCTGTTTCAGATTGATACTCGATCGCATCATAGATGGAGTGATCTACCGATAACATATTGTCGATAAAACCTGCAATTTCCCAATCTTCAAACAGACGCATTTCATACTCTTCCCCAGCAATGCGCTCATACTTGATACCGTTCACCATGAACTCTTGCATTGTGAAGCGGATTGCTCGTGTTGCTAGATCAAGAAACAGTTGAGGATTGATAAATATATCTGACAAGCGATGGGACTTTAAAAGAATACTGGATAGAGTATCGCGGGTTAGCTCGGTTTCTCGTTGCAAATAGCTAATTAAATCGGGAATATGGGAAATTATGGATTCTGTTTTGCTACTGGTGACGGACAAAAGCTGTGAAGTAACTCCCGTATTTGCGTAACTTAAAGCAACTTTTTCTAAACGGATTTGTGGGGCGGTAATGGCAGACATTTTATGAATTTCTGCTGCCGCTTTCTTAATTAGTTCTTGGGTATCGTATTCAACAGAATAACGGGTTTTATGTTTAATCCGTTCCCAGAGTTCCAGAAAATCAGTGTTTTCTCTCCACTTGGGAATCAGGTTTGCTTTTTGGCGATCGCGGTTATTTTTGATTCTGCCTTCAAATTTCACCCCACAATCTTCTTCAATTTCGGTTTGCAAAGCACGGGCAAAATCGGCATAACTTTCATTGGCTACAACTGTTAAGCGATTGATTGTTGGATCAAAAACACGAATCCCAGTTGCATCTACAGGTAAGCGCAATCCTCGCCCAATGGTTTGTCGTCTTTCAACTTTTGATTGTACCTCACGCAACATACATATCTGAAAAACATTGGGATTATCCCAACCTTCTTTTAATGCTGAATGACTGAAGATAAAACGAAGTGGCTCTGTTGGCGACAATAGCCGTTCTTTATCCTTCATAATTAACTGATATGCTGAATCATCTGCTACCGTTGCACCATTGGTATCTTTGGCGTTGCCCTGTGTATCTTGAGCAAAGTAACCATTATGAATGTCCTCAACCGCAGGCAAATTAAGATTTTGATAACGCGGTAGTTGGGATAATTCTTGATAGATTTCGATAAACCATTGGCGAATCTTGCCATCTGTAGCAGCATAATTAGCAACACGATCGATAAAAAATAGGGAAAGAACTTTCATCGGGCGATCGGGAAGTTGTCGTTTTACAGCAAGCTCTTTATCTAAATGTTCTTTAATCGTTTCTCTGATCTGTGCCTTCATCAAATCATCACCATAATTGCCGATCGCTTCTCCGATATTTAGGCTAACTCCATTGGTAAAGGAAATATAACCAAAACCTGCATCAATACAATTAACCACATAGCCTCTGTAGAGTTCTCGACTACCGGATAATTCGTATAGATCAACTCCATTTTTACTAACAGATACACTGTTGCGACTAGGAGAATTTTGTTTTTGTACATCGATCGTTAGTTTCGCAGTAATTTTTGTTTTGGTTGCTTTAATAGACTCTAAGAGAATATATGGTTGATTAAAACTGTTTTCTTCCAGGGCAGATGTCACCGTAATTTGCTTAACGAGTTTCATGTCGTAAGCTTTCACGGGATCAAGTCTATAAAGTAAGTTGTATAAGTTCTTGTGAGTCGCAGAATAACGTAACGTACAGAGTGGATTTAAACTAGCTATGGCCTCTTTTGCCTTGTCTGATTCCATATTTTGTGGTTCATCCAGAATCACAATTGGGTTAGTGGCTTGAATGAATTCAATGGGGCGATATCCTGATAACCCATCTAGTTCTTTATGAATCACACTGATGTCTTTTTTATTGAAAGCATCAATATTGATAACAAGAATCTGTAATTGATTAGAGTTAGCAAACTGGCGTAGATTTGAGACTCGTTTGGAGTTATAGACCCAATAATCAAAGGGTTGATTGCCATAAATATTTTGAAAATGTTCTTTAGTAATCTCCAGGTTTTTCAGAACACCTTCCCGAATCGGCACACTAGGAACAACGATGATGAACTTGGTAAAACCATACCGAGCATTCAATTCGTGAATGGTACGCAAGTAAATATATGTTTTTCCGGTTCCCGTTTCCATGTCAATGGAAAAGTTCATCCCATGCTGAAGCGGTATGTCTTCTCTCGGTTCTACAAGTTCAATTTCATTACACTTTTGAATCGCTTGGATATTTGCCAAAATTTCTGCGGATGATAATTCTAGCTGATTACCAAAACCCATCTCGGTCATAGCTCCACCAAAGCCAATAGCTAAACTAATCTCAAATTGCCCTCCTGCTAAGGGTTGACCATCAAATACATCAATAACAGCTTTAACGGCATCCAGTTGATATTGTTGTTGGCTATCAAATTGAATTTTCATACTGTGCGGAATTTAATATCGTGGTCACGCATTTGTAGCTGAGTATTTGTCTTGAGTTGATCGTTACCTCGGAATGAGGAATCTAAGCTAATGAATTGCTTAGGCTTGGGTTGATAGCTGAGAATTTGTATAACGGTTTCTTCTAAAATCTCGGATTCCAAACAGAGAAATAGTTCCTGATTTTCAATGGCATAAATTTCCTGTCCAGCAATGTCTAGCGTTTCCACTTTTGCCGTTAATGAGAATCCAGCTTTGAGCAAGATTTCATACAGCATTCCCAGTTTAGTTGTACCGGGACGAATATTGTCTGCAAATTCACGGAGTAAAAGTTCCAATTGTTCTGTATCTTTGGGGGCTGTACCATCCCAGATTTTGAAATTACTTTCGGTGAGTTTGAAGACTTTGAAGCCTCGGTCTTGTTGCTCTGAATCGTATAAATTTAATTTACTAACATCCTCCTGATTTAGTCTTGAAATCACTCTTCTTAAACGTTCCTTACAAATGTCACTAATGCTTTGGTAGTTAGATTTATTTGCGGGTTCTGGAAGTTGCACAAGAATAAATTTACGTTTACTTTCATCCTGATGATTAACTTCTAAAACCGAATGAGCAGTTGTGCCAGATCCAGCAAAAAAATCAAGAATGATATCGTCTTCTTCAGTAGCGTAACGAATCATTCTTGCAATAACTTCGTGATCTTTCGGATTATCGAAAATCTTTTTGCCAAAAACTTCTGTTAATAATCTAGATGCAGGTTGAGCACTTTTATAAAAATAAGAACCCATCACCTGAATACTAATATCATCCTCATCTGCTGGTTCAGTATCACCATTCTCATTAGGAGTGAGAGATCTAACAAGATACGTTTTACGAATTGGAGGTTCGGTGTGATCTGCTCGAAAAACAACTACACCAGTTTCTATCATCTCAAGCATCTTCTCTTTAGTAGAGTATCGCCAACCTCCATCAGGTATTGCACAAGGTTGACCAGTGATAGGATGAATTATTTCGTAAGTCGGACCATCACCACCGGGCCAAGACATATTATCATCACGCCACACACCTCTATTATCAACATTGCAATAGCGTGAATACTTCTTCACCAAGCTGTTTTTAGGTAGAGAAGCATAGTAGGCTTTTAGACCAGCAGCAACAACCTCATCGTCATCGTTATGTATACTACGGAGCCTTAAATACTCTTCTTGAATCTGTCTAGCTCCTGGCTTTTCCTCACGCCAGTATGTATCGAGTTGTCGTAAATAGCTCTCATTCTTAGCATAAACAATTATATATTCATGCCCAATAGAAAATAAGCGAGAGTCATTTTTTCGTGTTTTTTCCCAAATCAACTGTGCAATGAAGTTTTCTTCTCCGAATACTTCATTCATCAATAAACGCAAATTATAGACTTCATGATCATCAATGCTGACAAATATTACCCCATCGTCCCTTAATAAATTTCGGGCTAGAAACAAACGAGGATACATCATATTGAGCCACTTAGAATGAAACCGCCCATCGGTTTCTGTATTCGTTGTTAGCTTAATTCCCTCACCATTTTTCTGCCCCGAATAGCGCAAATAATCCTCTAACCCTTCCCGAAAGTTATCAGGATAGATAAATTCCTTCCCCGTGTTGTAGGGCGGATCAATATAAATCATCTTGATCTGGTTGTAATAGCTCTTTTGCAACAACTTCAACACTTCCAGATTGTCACCCTCAATAAAAATATTCTCCGTTGTCTCAAAATTAACCGACTCTTCTGGTACAGGGTTTAGCGTCCCCACACTTTGCGCTTGCAGATTCCGAATTGCCTCACTCTTGCCTGCCCAAGACAATCCGTAGCGTTCTCGCCCCTCATCAACGGATTCTCCCAACGCCTGCTTCAGTCGCTCAAAATCAACCTTGCCCTCAGCAAAAACCTCTGGAAAGAGTTCCCGCAGGGCTGCGAGCTTATCTGCCAGAACATCTTGAGAAGTTAACGGTAGCCTATCTTCAGTCATCGCCTTAGAGAAATTGCTTTCTAAACTTTAGATTATACCTTGGTTCTTTTCCAAGATTGCGATCGCCTCAAAAATCATCTTCTAAAGTTTGCAGGAGGCGATTCCTACGGAGCGCTTCGCTATCGCCCTCTAAAAATTTCTCTGTAATACCTATTCTTAATCTTAAAATCTTCAAAAGAACGTGCAAAACGGTTTACCACCAACTCTGCTCTCCCGCAGGATTATGTAATAACTCGCGAATATTGGCTTCCATGACGCGATAACCGACATTGCCGTTGAGCCTTTGTCTTCCTTCATTAAAAATCAGAGTAGGACTGACTGTGACATTATGTGCTTTGACTAATTCAGCATCTATGGCTAGTTGAGCGTAGGCTTCACCACTGTCGATCGCAACTTTAAGAGCATTGATGGGTAACTTCAAGCGTTCAGCGATCGTCAATTGCACCTTGCGATCGCCTCAACAATACAGGGTGTGATGATGTCAAAGGCATCACAGACTTTCCAGCATTATTAACAATGGTTTCGGGCTGAACGCTTCACCTCATTTTATGAAAGGATTTCCACTTAATTCAGCAGATCGTATGCTCCGCCACGTTCTAATGCACGGCGGTATGCGGGACGCGCGTGAATGCGATCGAGAAAGCCCATCAGTTTCGGTCGGCTGCTGTCCAACCCTACCTGTGCAGCCGCCGCCTCCAATGGAAAGCTCATCTGAATATCGGCTGCGGTGAACTCACTACCAACAAACCATAAGCTTTTCTCAAGTTCTGCTTCTAGATAACCCAGATGCAGTGCGATTTGAGGCTCGATGAACGATTTATTGACGCGAGCCACAATTGCCCGCGCGATCGGTCGAGCGAAAAACGGCATCGGACTTGTTTCGATTTGGTTAAAGACTAGCTTCAATAGTAGCGGGGGCATCGCCGAGCCTTCAGCATAATGCAGCCAGTAGATGTATCGCAACCGTTCCGGCGTGCCAAGCTCAGGAGCGAGTCGTCCGCCACCGTAACGGTCAACTAAGTATTCGACAATCGCACCGGATTCAGCCAGAGTCAGCGCACCATCGGTAATCACGGGAGACTTGCCCAGTGGATGCACTGCACGCAGCGACGCGGGAGCGAGCATTGTTTTCGGGTCGCGCTCGTAGCGCTTGACTTGATACTCTAGGTCGAGTTCCTCTAGCAGCCAGAGCACGCGCTGGGAGCGAGAGTTGTTCAAGTGGTGGACAGTAATCATCCGTTTTTCTTTTTAGTAGCCCAGCACATATTCTACATGAAAAAAACTCCAGTATTTATATTCAGAATCAACACCCCAGATTAAGGGATTAAAGATTATAAGTTTTTTTGAATGACCCTGAAACCACGGCACAATGTGCCATACTGCCCACACTGCTCCTAAAAAGATACTGGCTCCTGATGCACCCCACCGATCTTGCAGCGGGTCAGTAATATATCCCGACCAACCAATCTCTTCACCGATCGCGCCGATGAAAAACATAAGGAAAAAGATCGGTATCGATTTAAATGGAATGTGTGGCTCAGGAAGCGGCATCTCCAATAGACGCATCATCCCATAAGACAAAATCATTACCGCTGGCATGAGCAAGAGGATTGGCACATACCAGATTTTGTTTTTAATTCTCTTGAAGTCAAAGGCTCTTTTCAACAAATCCTTCATGCCATTGGGTTTGTTTTCTTTATGCACGAGAATAAGTGCAGTAGTTATTGGGCAAACGAACTGAAGTGCGCTTATGGGGAGATTGATTGGGAGCATTTTGGGTAAATCCAAAAAGCCAACCAACCAGAATGGAACAGAAAGAACAAATACTAATAATAAGAATTTAAGAGGAGACTTACTTATTCCGATTGTATGAGGCTGTGTTGTGAAATCTTCGTGTGACATCATTCTATTCCTTACAAACTCTTTGTCGGCGAGAGAGATTCGCGCTTCCAAACACTGCTATCAAGATGATCGCCACCACACAATTCACGAGAGCGTATGCGACAGGCGACACCCCGGTTATAAATGCTCCAAATATGTTTCCCGAACCATGAAAAAGCGCCACTAGCAAGATACTGCCTTTGGTACTGTTGTAAATCCAGGTATAAATAAAAGCGTCTGCAACGATAATGATGAACCAGAGGAAAGGATACTCAGACATCGGGTTACCCACTAAAAAGACAAGCGGTAAATGCCAAAAACCCCACAGTATGCCCACAATCAGGGTGGCAAGCAAGGCATTGTATCGCTTCTGTAAACGTGGTAGTGCAAAACCGCGCCACCCAATTTCTTCACACGTATTGCCGAAGAAGTTGATCGCGAAACCGAAAATGACATAGGGAGATAGGTCGCCTTGTAGCCCTGCGATTGTTACTGAAAAGCCTAATAATTTCGTGATGACTTGCGCCGCGATGAAAAGAACAACAGGTCCCAGTACCGCCACGATGTACCAGACTAGACCAACGCGCCATTGCATAAGCTCCTTGTCCAAATCCTGCACCCCTTTCTCACCATTTGCCACCCGTGACACAATAACGGCTGCAAGAGCGGGGCCAATGGCATAAAAGATGGAAAGAAGCTGGAAGTAGGGATTATCAAACGGGGCAATACGATGAGAGCCTAAAGCTGCTGAAACCATACCAATCCATGAGATGCTAAAAGCCAAGATATAGAACCAAAAAACGGGGTATTTTCTCATTTTTCACCATCTTCTTTGACGTAGAATTGCGGGCTAACTATGCAATGTAGCTGTCCTCATACCAAGCAAATATCCACCAAAGCCTGTTACCCAAAGTGCTATGGGATAAGCGACCCAACGTTCTGTACCACCACTACCTAAAGTAGGAATAAAATAATTTGCAAAAAAGAGAAATACTAAAGCAACTACTCCAAAACAAATTCCCAGGTAACGATATGGAGGCGATGTTATTTTGAAGGATGTGATTGCTGCAACTCCGCCCGAAATAAAAGTGATCATGGAAAATAATCCATGATAAAAGCTCACATTACCCGGAAAAATACCCACGCCCAATAAACCAAAACCGAATAGTCCTAATGGTAAGCTTGCAATCCATTTTCTAAAATATTTTTGTACAAACCAAGCTGCAATAATGATCATGATTCCTGTTAGCATCATAGTTACGTTAAAAATGATTGCTGATGGTTGATGAATAATACTATTAGGCGGTCTTGTCCCACCTAAATCGCTTATATCATTCACTGAGGTTGTATACCCTGATGGATAAAAAACCTCGCCAGTTATGATACCCATGAAAGTTATTGATCCTGATAAAAAAAGCAATGTACCAGCTATAGCTAATGAGGGTTTTGTATTAGTTTCTAAAATTTTCATTTTCTTAACTATTTGGTGATTATTCAACTGAAAACTTTCATAAGATGGTCTACTATCGCTCGACTTTCAGCGATAGACGGCTTTATCGATCGTGCAGTGGAAGAAGTCGCCCTCGGACTCAAAGCGTTCACTGCCGAAGAACCACCCCCCCCGGAGTTGCGTCGGGATCGTATAGCCCTCAAAGGTGCCAGTCTCCTCCACAATTCCACCAAAGTCGCCATATTGAAACGCGCCACCGTCCGGGTTACCCCAGCGATCGACTTTGATCTGCTCCAAGACTCCCTGATTGGAAACCGTCAGGGTAATCTTGGCGGGTTCTCCGAGTGCTGTGAAGGTTGCCTGGACTTGGGAAGCGTTTAACTCTGTCCAGATGATGTCAGGGTTACAGAGGACAGATGGCAACCATATTGACTCTGAGTGAACTCGTCCCACACACGATCGAGTGATATCCTCTCCGCTTCTCTGTATGGTATTCCACTTCGCTTGACCGACACCATCCACGATGCGATCGTCTCCCAAAATTGGTAAGCCATTCATCAAAGTAGTCACCTGCCAAATCATGCCTCGATCCCAGCAAATCACTTCTTCCGCTTTAAATGAATGCCAATGTTTTCCGAGTTTGATTTCGCCTCGCATCCACAATCGAACGGTGGATGCAAGCATGGTGCCTGGAGCGATCGCGCATTCCAAATAGCGACGGGCTAGATTGGGAAGATTGATTAATGATTCAGGATTGAAGGGGCGATCGCTCTTCGGTGCTGATTCCCACAAATCGTCTAGAGAAATTTCTTGGATTTTAGTCATGTTTTTAAAGGTTTGATACTCCCAACGTTCTCAGGTTATGGGATTTTTGGTTCAGCGATTGACTTATCTGACTTTGCTTTACTCTTAAGGTCAGATTCACATCGTGAGAGTAAAATATAATCCCCTTGAAAAACTCGTTCCATCTTATAGTCAGTAGCGGCTAAAGTCAATGCGATCGCCTCAACGATTATCTTCTAAAGTTTGCTGGGGGCGATCGCTGTCTGATCCTAAAGTAACCATTCTCAAATATTTGTCAATCTAACCTGTTTGCATTTTAATCTGTTTTAAAACACGAAACACTTCAGTCAAATCTTGACTGCCAGTGGGGAAAAATAGCGAATACAATCGCGAGGCGCTGTACAAAGGAGTTGGCTTTGCGATCGCTTTGACAAAAATAAATTCATCTCCATTGGTAATTAGCCCAAAAGATGGAAGCTCTAGTTCTGGGTTACACATCATATAGGACAAGGCTTGTGGCAATGCCAAGGAAGCCATAATGGTTCGTTTTCCCTCAATTACCAATATCCAGATGCGATCGCGCACAATTAAAGTGTCAATTCTACCGCGCAAAACTTCTTCATCGCTTTCCAAAGCGAATTCAACTGATTCTTCAGTACGTACCTCATATTCAGGTTCATAAAAGCCAACCAAGTCCAAAAGTGGCGAGATCATCAGCTTATCCACAGCACCCTCTGCTAGAATGCCGCGCCTTCTATGTCCTGCAAATCTCACCAAAAGGCGATCGAGTGTTGCTCGTTCAATCTCGGTGAGTTCGGGTAAATCGTCCTGCCACTCCCGAAAAAATGTGGGTGCAGTGCAAGGCATTAGTTGAAATTTGTCCTCAACATCTGCGAGCGTTAAAATCGTTTTAGAAATAGGCAGTGTAACAACCATAGGTATATTTCCTGCTAAACAATAAGATTATTTTACAACTCATCTGAGAAATTTGCCTAAACACACTAATGGCGATCGCTATCTCACCCCAAAATGATTGGTTTTTTTAGTGGGCGATCGCTTCTTGCGTTCGGCAAGTTAGACGTTTCTGCCCGTAAATAAGCGATCGCGATATTGAAAAATTGGCGTTGCTGAATAAAAGTATGATTTGCTTGTAGGGGTAATGCCCCCGTGCTTACCCCGTTGGTATTAGGGCAACCACGGGGGGATTGCCCCTAAAGATTTCATACTTTTATTCATTAACACCGAAAAATTAAATAGTAAATCTAACGGCTGGCGCTTAATCTGTGAGCAGTTCGTTCGCTTTTTTCTCATTCATATCAACAAGTAATCTTCTGATGTCGCCAATAATCCCATAATTTTCATTACCCAAAAATATATTACTCATAAAATCGCTATTACTGAAACTTGAACCACCACTTTTAACATCATTAATTGCTGTTTGCATTGCTTGATAAACATCGAGTAAATCATTCACAACAGGCTGACTAAATATTTTTCTAGGTTGTAGCTTTCCAAAATGATTATTAAAAGCCTTATCAATCCATTTAGATTCGATGCTCCTGTTCCATCCAGCATTAAAATTGGCATCTACATCAGGCATATTGCTAAAGTCTTGATATGCCTGAACAAAATCTTTCAAAGATCGATAGTTGTCATACAACTCACTAAAAATCTCCTCTTTTATTTCATTTCGATCTTTCCACCATACAAATGATTCTCTTACTGCAAGAGTTACTACTGATGAAAGTGCAGCAGTAGCTAATGTTTTTGAACCCTTTCCTGAACCATTAAAGACAAAATCGGCAAGTAACGGAGCAAAAATAATAGAAAAACTGTATAAAGATAGCTTAAATCGGTCTGATAAATTATTGATCAAAAATTGTAGATATCCATTGATTAAGTTTAACCATATGGACAGAAAGAGAAACCCTATAAAAATATCGTACAGAAGTTTTTCCTTCATACCTTCACTACTCAGGGTTTATCGTACCTAAATCTAACTATGTATTATCCCGCAACTCCGGTTCAACTCTTATTTTAATGGCATATTACAGCTTTTAATGGCATATTACCGCAGATTCTCGTACACTGTCAATGCGATCGCCTCATGTCTCAGGTTCATCTTTGCTGAAGGCAGCTCGCGATCGCTTTAACTGCCCCATCAACTCCATTCTCGTTCTGAATCTTTTCTCCCAATATTTTAGCTTGCTGTTGGACTTCTTTTGTCAAAGCGTAGGCGATCGCCTCAGATAGTTTTTGGGAATTGAGCTTTTTGCGAGGAATGGGTTTCGCACCTACACCAAGTTCGTAAACCCATCGTCCCCAAGCAAATTGATCGTTATTCTTGTTTCCAGAATACCTTAATTGGCGATGACTGCCACATCGTTTGTTCAAAAAGGAAATGCGTCAGGCGATTGTACTGGCTAGAACTTACGCAGTGACGATGAAATTGCCAAAATGCTGGGTCAGCCGTCAGGATGCAGGACGCAGCTAGAGTTTAAGCTGCGTCGCATTTTCACGGCTCGTTTGCTGCGTAGAACGATCGCGCCTGTGCCAGTAACTGGTCTTCGGTCATGTGTTGTTCGTTGACGACGATCGTACCGACAACTCGCCGAGCGAGATCCGGGTGATGTTCTTTGAGTTCGGCCAGCAGATAGTCCATCGCACTGCTTGCTCCAGTCGAGCTACCAAAAATCAGAATCTTCTCTGCGCCACTGAGCGATCGCGCTATATCCTCGTAGAAAGATTTGATCTCCGGCTGACGCTGACCATTAGCCTCATCCTCCAGATTGTGCAGGTGGCGGTGAGAGCCGTCTGGGTCATAAGGAGTGATCCGCTCTGGCACCGAGCCGTGCAGTTCTGCCTTATAGATACGGGCCTCGCGGTGATCGATAACAACCAGCAGGTGTCCACCCTCGGCAACTGTTGGCTCTACGGGTACAGCCGATCGCTCCAGGAAGTGGCGAATCTTCATCAGTTCCTGCATATCGGATAAATCTTTGTGCTTCGGGGGGTGTACCGTCAGCGTCTCGCCATTCCGCGTAAATCTCAGATTGCCGTTGTGTTCCTCCTCCACGTCGGTGAGTGCGCTGAGCATCGATCGCACATCGTGCCACTGAAGGTTCCGGGCGATCGGGTGTTCAAAGACTGCGTTGTAAGTGGTTTGATGAGTCTTGGACATCTGCGTTTCCATTAATTTCTCCTTGGCCTAGCAAGGCCAGTTACGATCGAGCGACTTGCCTCAGTCGCCTTAATTGAACTATTCGGCTTCGTATCTAATTTCGCTGTGACAAAAAGGTGCGCTCGCGAATCAAAACTGAACCATTGGCTCAAGGAATGAACCTTGGCTGAGAAGGTTTATCCCTTGGCTGCACTCAATTTTTGCACAATCAGGACTTACGCATTGTCACTTCGTGCTTATCTGACATGATTTTGTATCCTTGAATAGTATTAAACGATGAGTAAATGTTTGCAATATCTGTATCTTTTATTCATAACAGAGTCCAAATATCATTACATCACTCTTAAGAAGTAGACTTTGAAAACACTCTAATTTCTCCCTTTTTTAAGGAATTCGGATCTCAAGTCAAAATAACTTTGTCAGTAGTCTGACCATGAGCATCAATATCGTAGACAATTGGAATTCCAGTTCCTAACTCAACGTTAACAATCTCCTCTTCGGATAGGTTTTCTAGGTCCCGTAAATTTATTCTCCGCATTCCAAAGGCTCTGTCCATGACGGATCAAAATTAATTTAGCCATTATCTGTTAATTTCCGTATGGGATTTTGTGGATAAGGAATTGCTACCAAGAAATAAATAATTACAAAAATTGTAATAGTAGCTGTGGTGATGAATGTAGCTGCTACCCCAAATTTGTACCAGATTAATCCTGCTAATGAACTGGCAATCATTGTGCAGATGCTTTGAAATCCAGCAAATGTTCCGATCGCAGTGGCAGTATCTTTCCGATCAGTAATATTACTAATCCACGCTTTAGAAATTCCTTCTGTTGCAGCCGCATAAATGCCATAGAGGGCAAACAGTCCAAAGAAGACATACAAATTAGTATTAAAAGACATCCCAATATAAACGAGCGCAAATAATGCAAGTCCGACCGTAAATATCTTCTTTAAACCAATTGTATCGGCAATAATACCAATCGGAAATGAAAACAAAGCATAGACAAGATTATAGAATATGTACACTCCAATAACCATCGAATCGTCCAGTCCTGATTGTTTTGCTCTCAATAAAAGAAATACATCTGAACTATTAAATAGGGTAAAAGCCAACAGTCCAATCACTACTTTCCGATAAATTAACGGACTCAATGACCAGTAGTTAAGAAAAGAGAAAAAGGGAGTTGACACTTTACTTGTAACTATTCGTTTTTTATCTTTAAGGCTAAATGATGCAAATATAGCCAGAAGTCCAGGAATAAAAGCAATATAGAATAATGTTTTGTAATCCTTTGGGAAATAGTAGAGATAGATTAATGCTAAGGCAGGGCCTAAGACTGCACCAAGTGTATCCATTGAACGATGAAATCCAAAAACTTCCCCCTTTGTTTTGGCAGTTGCCTGATCGGAGAGTAGGGCATCTCTTGCGCCTGTCCTGATTCCCTTGCCGAAGCGGTCAATGGTTCGAGCGCAGAAAATCCAAAGCGGATAAATAGATATCGCCATCATTGGCTTAGAAATAGCACTTAATCCATAGCCAAGTTGCACAAATGGTAATCGTTTGCCAGAATCATCTGAAAGTTTACCAAAATATCCTTTACTTAATCCCGCTGTCGCTTCCGCAAAACCCTCTAATACGCCAATGAGAACGACTGAAAAACCGATGCTTTCCAAATAAATTGGCATAATCGGATACAACATTTCGCTGGCTGTATCAGTAAATAAACTGACAAGTGATAAAATCCAGACTGTTCGTGTGATATTCTTCAAAATCATTGTCTATAATCCTGTTTTAATGTCCGTGCAGGATAGCTTTGACAATTTCAGTCGTCGCCAGTCCAATGGCGTAGGAAGTAGATCCTTTGCGTTTGAGGATTTTGCAGCCAGCGTTTTTAACGCGATCGAAAATCTCCTGGAGTGCGGCGTTGTCTGGTGCTGGACTACCCTCTCGGTCATAGATGGACATTCCGGCACCAATAATCACACCTTTGCGCGGACGGATGCTGACTTTGGTTTCAACACTGGGATTGGGTATAAACAGGGTTTCAAACATATTTATTAGGTTGCTGTGAAAGTTTTAACCTTAGTAAGTTGCAGCAGATCGCTGTGCTGCTGCGCGTTGCCTATTTCCCCTCTTGTTGCGAACGATCTGCTTGCGAAGTTCGTCGGCAAGTAGGACGATCGGCGCACAAACCAATAACGCCAGCCATTGGACTAGAGACAACGGCGCGGTAGCAAAGACTTTTTGCAAAGCTGGGAGATAGATAATCGATAGAATTAATACCCACTCAAGCGCGATCCCAATCCAAATTAGCCGATTGCTGAAGAAACCCAGCCGGAAGCTGGAAATGCGCTCCGATCGACAGGCGAACACATTGCCATCCTGACAGGCAACGATCGCAGCTAGCGTGACTGTGGTTGCCTGGTAGTAAATCGCCATCGTTGCGGCATTCGCTGAGTTGGAAAGAATCGCTGGAGTAACGGTTTGCAACTCAAAGAGCCCATAACCGTGTGCCCACCATACCGAGAAGAAAGCCATCATGCCGACTGAACCTTCGATTAATCCCAAGAAACAATAGGCACGCAGCATTAACGATCGATCCAATAGGGGTTGCGATTTCTTGCGGGGCGGCTGTTGCATGATGCCTGCTTCTGGATGCTCAGATCCTAATGCCAGGGCGGGTACCATGTCCGTACCCAAGTCAATTGCCAGAATTTGCAAAACTGCTAGTGCGGGGGGAATCTTCAGTAGCCCCATTGCTAAAAAGGGCAAGAATTCTGCGACGTTGGATGCGAGGATATAAGTCATGAACTTGCGAATGTTTTGATACACCGCCCGCCCCTGCTCGATCGCGCTGACGATCGTTGCAAAGTTGTCATCGATGAGGACGATATCTGCGGCCTCTCGTGCTACATCGGTGCCGCTCTGACCCATCGCAATGCCAATATTGGCTGCTCTCAGGGCTGGCGCATCATTGACTCCATCGCCTGTGACTGCCACAACGTGACCCAGGTCTTTGTACGCTTGCACCAGCCTCAGCTTCTGTTCTGGCACTACACGGGCAAACACTAGCCCAGACTGCCAGCGATGCAAGACTTGACGCAGTTGAGCCTCGGATAGATGCCCTAGCTGCTCTCCAGTAATCACTCTCACTTTGCCATCGACTAAACCAATCTGATGGGCGATCGCCTCGGCGGTTAACCCATAATCGCCTGTAACCATCGTGACCATAATCCCCGCTTGGTGGCACTGGGCGATCGCTTCTGCTACCTCTGGACGGGGTGGATCGATCGTCGCGGTCAAGCCCAGGAATGTTAAATTTTGCTCCAGTGCATTCGCATCTTGCTCTAGGACTTCTTTTCCACCCTGCCCCATCGCCACCCCCAACATCCGATATCCTTGACTCGCCAGTCGATCGTTTGCGGCGGTAATCATCGATCGGCTGGTGTCGGTCAGTTCGATAACTCGTCCATCTTGCAGCAGCGATCGGCAATGTTGCAACACATCTAAGGGCGATCCTTTGGTAAAGATTGGGTGGGCAGTGGCTGGATCTGGGAGTTTCGATCGGTCTAATCCGTTTAACCACGACCAAGGACGATCGCCAGATGATGAATCCAATACAACCGTCATCATCCGTCGCTGCGAATCAAACGGCACTTCTCGCACTCTCGGCGATTGCTGCTGTAATGTCTCCAGATTCAATCCGGCTTTGAGGGCAGCCACCAGTAACGCAGCTTCGGTCGGATCGCCCACCTCTTGCCATTGCGCCGAACCAGCCGGATGATTTAATCGAGCGTTACAGCAGAGGGCGGCACCTGCCAGGAGTAAATGTACCTGCGGTGTCTGTGTCTGAATCGGAATCTGCACTGCTCCCGTTGGGTCGTAACCCGCTCCCGTGACTTCGATCTCCGTCGCGGGAATCCAGAGTTTGCGAACCGTCATCTCATTTTTAGTCAACGTGCCTGTTTTATCCGTACAGATGACCGTGACCGCACTCAAGGTTTCCACAGCGGAGAGACGGCGAACTAACGCATTGCGCTTTGCCATCCGCTGCACGCTAATCGCCAGCGTCAGACTCACGGTTGGCAGCAATCCTTCGGGGACAAACGCCACAATAATCCCGATCGCAAAGATGAAACTTTCCTTAACATCCATCCCCACCAGTAAATTAGTCAGCAAGAACACCAGAATACCTATGCCCAGAGCCACGATCGTGATGATCCGAACGACGCGATCGATTTGCACCTCTAGGGTACTGGGTTCCCGTTTGACATTGGCAGTTAAATGCGCCACTTGTCCAAATTCTGTTTGCGAACCCGTGCCATGCACGATCGCCCTCCCGCGTCCAGCCGCAACAGTAGACCCGGCAAAAACGAGATTGCTGACTTCAAACGGTTTCAAGTTCTCCGACGCCACAGGTGCGGCCATCCGAGCGACTGGCAGCGACTCCCCCGTCAGTACCGAAACATCTACAGATAAGGACTGACTGGACACCAATCTGGCATCAGCAGGGATGCGATCGCCCTCTTCAAGCTGGATCGCATCCCCTGAAACCAACTCCCGCGCCAGAATCGTCGATAAGTTGCCATCTCGATAGACTTTGACTCGATCGGGTAGGACTCGCTTTAAGGCTGATAACGCCTGTTCAGCCTGGTATTCCTGCCAAAAACTAAAGGCAGCATTGATCCAGATTACCGCCCAAATTGCCCAGCCCAGTTCGGGAGTACCGGAGACAAACGCTAAAATGCCAGCCACCCAGAGCAGCAGTGCCATAAAGTGCGTCAAATGGTCGGTGAAGCGTAATATGAGCGATCGCCGTGGTGCTTCTGGCAGTTCATTGTAGCCATATTGCTGGAGCCGCGATGCTGCTTCGGGCCCCGAAATCCCCTGAGCAGAACTGCCCAAGACTTGATAAACATTTTCGATCGTCAGCGTCCAAATCGGCTGATGTAATGTCATAAAATCCCATCCCGGCGTGCCATAAACAGTAACAGATTGAATATAATCCGCATCGAATAGCCCACAATCAAAGTACAAATTGCTTGAAAACAGGTAGTATCTTTTTGACTGGGGAGATCGTGCCGACGTAAAGCTAGATAATCAGCTAAATTCAAGGCACTAAAAAGAAACTCTGGACGCTGAATCTGCGATCGCCACTGGCTAAAGGTGGGTTGTCCTTCGCTTTCAACGGTCTGACGAAGTTGTTGCAGAGTCGATAGCAAGACCTGGGGATTGGAAAGATTAAGCGGCTCAACACGTACTTTTGAGCTAATCATATAAAATCTCCTAAATTGATCCGGATATACCTAGAATTTCGATAGATGCGATGTTATTTTGAAGGATGTGATTGCTGCAATAGTTATGATGCCCATAAAGGTTATCGAGCGTGCAGAGGAAGAGTTCACCATTCGAGTCTGGTTCCTGTTCATTCAACGATTACTTGATCGAGTCGTCGCCAAGCGCGATCGCGGCGTTTCAGATCCATAACCAAAACGGACAACTAGATCTGGTCTGCGATCGCCAATACCCAGATAGGAAGCGAACTGTGGACGCAATGCCGAAACCTCGACTGGTGGTCAAGAAGGCATTTTTGATACCTAGCGCAGTTGATGGCAAGAACTAAAGGAGAAAAATATGACTACAGCGATCGCTTCTAGCACGCCTTTGGCGAAAGTATTACCTACAAATATAACCATACTCCCAGGCATTCACTGGGATACCTATCAGAATTTGGTGCGAGATTTGGAGTCGCAACCAGGAATGCGACTAACTTATGACGATGGAATTTTGGAGATTATGATGCCGCTACCACCACACGAAACTTTTAAGAAACTACTTGGTCGCTTTGTTGAAGTTACGACAGAAGAGATCGGAATTGAAATTCGTAGTTTAGGTTCAACAACTTGGACACGAGAAGATTTACGAAAGGGTTTAGAGCCAGATGAGTGTTACTAAGCTGTTGCACACTTAAATAGTGTATAATGGAAACTTAACTTAGTCAAGCAGTACAAAAATGCCAGCTAAAAATCATCTCAATCAATCACAAATAGAAAAACTACAGAAAGCCTTAAAAGAGGAAGAAAACGGAGATATTATAGAAAGAATCTTGATTTTATTATTGCTAAATGACGGAAAAACACAAAATAAAATTGCTGAATTTGTGGGTTGTTCAGTCAATAAAGTATCTTATTGGTGCATTCATGGCGACCCAGATAAACTAGAAAGTTTAAGAGATGAGAGGATGAAGGGAAACCATAAAAAAGCCACTGATAAATATATAGAAATATTATTGCAAACCATAGATAAAGACCCCAAAGAATTAGGTTATGATTTTGGCAGATGGACATCACATAGATTAGCGACATATTTGGAGGAAACTACCGGAATCAAATTAAGTGGAACGCAAATTAGGAGGATATTAGAGAAAAAAAAGTACGTTTACATTTGGGCAAAATATAGTTTAGAATCCAAGAGAAAACCCGAAAAAAGAACAGCATTTAAAAACAAACTATTAGAATATTTAAAAATAGAAAAGGAAACTCCAGAACGATTGCAGGTATGGTTTTGGGACGAAAGCGGATTTAGTTTAAGAGTAACAAGGAGAAAGAATTGGTGTAAAAAAGGTAGCCAAAAAGAACTCAGAGGAGACCGAAGAAAAGGAAGAATTAATTTAATGGGAGGATTGAGAAATTCAGATAAAAAAAGGTTTGTAGAGGTTATAAGTAAAGGGGATTCAGATAATTTCTATAAAGTTCTAAAAATATTTTATCAAGAACTAATTTATGAATGGGTAGAAGCCGGAAATCAAGCATCAGACTTTGAGGAAAAAAGACCAAAAATAGTTATTATTCTTGATAATGCTAGTTTTCATAAGAAAGAAGAGTACCTGAAAAAAATTGAAACAGAAATGCCGAATCTTCATTTAGAATTTCTACCGACATATAGCCCAGATTATAACTTAATTGAATTAGTCTGGCATTCGGCAAAGGAATATATTGCTCATCGACTTTTCACATTAATTGAAGAGCTAGAGTATTTATTGCATCGCCTCTTAAATGAAGGAGAGTTGATTATTAAATGGGGAAGAAAAATCAAAAACAAGGGTAATGCTTGTATCACAGTTTAAATGTACAACAGCTTAGCCTTTTTCGTATGGTGTGTTAGCGATAGCGTAACACACCGAAAATTAGCATAAAGATGGTGCGTTACATTTGTGTATATTTGATGGTGCGTTACACTCCGTTAACGCACCCTACAAGATCGGCGCTCGCACTACAAGATCGGCGCTCGCAGTGATTGCCTTCGTTCACTCGTATTTTTCAATTGAGCGTTGTGATCTCTAGGTTCGTACCTTTGATCCCTTCTAATCCAAAATTAAAATTGAAGGCATATTGCTCTTTTTGTTTTTGAGTTAACTCGTATATTGCCCATTCTAGGTCTTGTTTGTGATCTTGGAGCAAAAGGTTCCAATCCCATACTGACTCATCGGGATGTTCCATTTGATACTTCAAATCTTCAGCAAAGGATCTTCCATTAATGCCAAATTTATATAGGACTGTTGGACGATCCTCTGAGCCACGATGCTCTTTGTGATAGTTAGAGTCTGGCGTATTCCCTCGTCCCCAGCGTAGAAAGCCATCAAATTCGAGTGCAAATCTTACCTCGATTACGATTGAGCAGTTATCGCTTTTTGATTCGGTTCCATACACATCAATGCGATAATCTTTGCGACTGCCGGGCGGTACAGTTGCCTTGACTGTATTTGTTATTGTCGTTTTATCGCTTGTTGTTGTTACTATCCCTGTTTGCGTATCTTGACCACCCTTTGCGGAAACTTTAACACTCATCTCAATTCCACCGAGAAAATTTAAGGGTGTTTTAAAGGTTCCATTCACTTCTAATCCGACTTCCCATTTCACGGTTTTGAGATTATATGTTTGTACTTGTGTTAGCACTTCTCTTGCTCCCCCTACTGTTTGCTCAAGAGGTGTATTTCCTGCTGAATTATCGACGGATGTTTTGGAGGAGTCTATGAGCGTCTTCTCAGTATTTTTAACATCCCCAACATTCAATGTCTTAATTGAAAACGACCAATCTGAGAAGTAAATTTTGAGGCGTTTATCTGCCCCCCACCCTTCGCAACCATTAGTGTATACGGCTCTCCATCCTTCATGTTTTCCATCCCGAATTGAGAGAAATCCTTCACCTACAAAGTCTGGTTTTCCGTCTTTACAACCACAACACCAGCCGTATCCAAGCAAGTGTGCTAAAAATGCTGCTGGTTTCAGCACATCCCTCATGATTTTAGTTTTTAGTTCTTCTTCGTTTACTGCCTCCCTTTGACTGACCAAATTTGCTAAGGGTATTAGGTGTTTATCTTCTTCTGTAAGACGTAGAAAGTTCAGTCCGACCTCTCCTAATTTAGGAGTAGGAGTACCCAGAGGTGGCTTAATTCCATTACCAGAGTTTTGGTAAAGTGCTTTAATAATACTCTTACCCTCTTCCCAAACATCATTGGAAAGTTCCCAAATAATCACCCCCTGCGCTCCGACATTTTTTAAGAAATTCAGTTTGGCAACAGCAGTGCCTGGAGTCTCAAAGTAGATATTGTGAGCATAGGTGTAGTTATCTGAAGCGGAGATAAAAGGAGGTCTTGGTGTGCTTCCCGACTCCTTAATATTGCCATTAGCAGCCGTATGAGCATCAGGAAATTGAGCCAGAATATCTTTGTACCGAATAGATTTATATCCCGGAGCTACCTCACCACTCAGGTCATCTGGATCTTTACCATAGGCAAAATCATAGCCATAGATAGGAACTCCCGCCGCTATCTTATTTCTAGGTATCTTTTGTCCCGCACCTTGCCAGTTCACAAATAATGAATTCGTCCAGTACCAAAGAGTGTCTTCCACTGAAAGAATAGGATTATTCACCATCCCACCACCTGGCCACTCTCCCTGTTGCTCTTCAACATAAGACTCCTGATAAGAATCCTGAGTACGTATATTAGAGGACTCTTGATTGCGTATTTTAAAGAGAGTTGTATGTGGCCCTACTGGAGACGCATTCCACGATCCAGTCAGGTCATAGGTCATAATTCCCAGCCAATCCACATAATCTGCTAATTTTGGATCGTAGTTATTTCCATACCATGAAGTACCAAAGATAGCGGCTGAAACCAGTTTATCAGGCATAGCTTGCTTTAATTTTTGAGCAAATAAAGTCAAAGCATATCCAGCCGGATGTGCGCCCTGATTTGTGGGTCTACCTCCTTGGTCTTTACTGGGATCACCATTTTTATCCCACCAACATTCTAAATCCAGATCTACCCCGTCTAGATTATTTAGGTTGACAAAATTGACGACATTTTGTACAGCTTGATCGAGGAGTGGATTATCGGGGTTATTTCCTATAGATGTCATCAAATTGAGGAATCCAAAATCCGTTGCACCTCCCAGTGCAATTAAGATTCTAGTTCCGTTTCGATGTCCGGTGTTAACAACATCTGAAAGGATTGCATAAACACCATTGACGGAGTTGGGTTCAAACTCACCCAGATTGGTCTCACTAAACATGAGAAAAGAGATTATTCCATGAGTGATGTATTGATACATCTCATCATTGGCATAGTTAAATCCCTCTTTCTTTCTCCAGGTAGGAATATAGGCAATGATTTTAGCTTGTTCGGTTGGGGTATGAGGTGTTAAATCGTACAACTCATCATAAAACCGCCAACCATTCTGATTGGCATCTCCTACCCCTGGTTCTGAAGCCCAGAAGTTGGCATAAAAGATATTTCCCTGATATTTTACCATTGCGCCAGTCTGATATCCTTCACTTTTAGCTACCCAGTCAGGCACGTTTTGATAATCTTGTGATGATCCCATTTTCCAACCCTCATTATTAAGCCTACAGTTTACACACAAGTGATTGAATTTAGCCTATAGCAATCCTAAATCAGTTTCAATAACTGGTTAACTGGTTAACTGGTTCCCAGGTTCTGCCTGGGAACCGATGTCCAGAGGCTCTGCCTCGGCTGCGACAATGGAGGCAGAGCCTCCGGGTATGCGTTACCAGGCTCTGCCTGGTAACGAGTATAATCATTTAGGATTGCTATATCGCTCACCAAACTACCCCGTAACCCCCAATTCTGAGGGAACAAGAATTTTCTAAATCCCCTATAATTGGGGGATGTAGGGTGTGAAATAAGCTGAAATGAAGACAGTTAGGAACTGTAGATTATTAAGCAGGAATGTTAATCTTCTGACCAATACTCAAGCTCGTAGCGGCAACCCCAGGATTAGCAGCCATAATTTTGTTCGCATTTGCATCGCTGGGATCACCGTAATAGACACCAGCAAGAATAGAAAAGGTGTCTCCAGATTCTACAGTATGCTCACAGGGGGGATTTCCTTGTTTTCTTGGCATAGTTTTTCTCCTTACTTAACTATTACCATACTATTATACCGAAACTTTCCGTATATTCTCCGATAACGACCAGAAACTTTCGGGATAACATACCAGATAGTCATACTATCAAGAAACATTCTGGATCGGCTCTTCCGTACTTAGTGTGCTAAAATGTTATGAAAATGCCACAATAGTAAAGCCCGTATTTCAAAATTATTAA
>NZ_JAIQZM010000021.1:103736-115159 GCF_023333595.1 Argonema galeatum A003/A1 | reverse complement strand
GTCTCTACATTCTTTGAAAGGAGCAACGTCTCTACATTCTTTGAAAGGAGCAACGTCTCTACATTCTTTGAAAGGAGCAACGTCTCTACATTCTTTGAAAGGAGCAACGTCTCTACATTCTTTGAAAGGAGCAACGTCTCTACATTCTTTGAAAGGAGATGTCTATTGCACGGGCGATCGCATTTAGCCTGATAAACTTGAATTTAGCGGCTGACTTTGTTCTTCCCAAGGACACCACTCATCCAAGGCTCTCAAAGGGCCGCAATTTATTTTTAATGAGCTTTTGACGATCGGAAGAACTAGAAAAATAACTATTCCGACAACTACTATAAATGCTAATATTCTAAGGGGATGACTAGGCGGATTAGCTCTGAACCATTCAGTTAGGTTGAATATAATTGCAGATTTTCTTGGTCTACCTGTTACTCGCCCATTTTTTTTCGGCTTTTGTAGCTTATTTATGACATCCTGCGCTGATTCATAGCGTTGCCAAGAGTCATCGCGGATCATAAGGGACAAGATTTGTGCCAGTCCGTTGCTAACCTGCGCTTTGTTCCGCCAGATGACTTCACCTAAGCGACTATCTTTTGGTAAATCTTTTGGATCTAATCCTGTTAGTGCTTGGATAGCTGTCATTCCCAGCGCATAGATATCGCTGTTAGGTTTTGGTTCGCCTTGAAGTTGCTCTTTAGGAGTATAGCCTTTTATATAAATTACAGTTGGTCTTGTTTGCGGTCTGCTAGTTGCTGATTGCGCCAGTACTTCTTTAACAGCACCAAAATCAATCAGGACTAACTTGCCGTCCCGGTTTCGCCTCATCAAATTTTCCGGCTTAATATCGCGGTGGATGATACCTTTAGAGTGGATAAATTCTAAAATTGGCAGCACATCTGACAAGATCTCGACCACTCGCCCTTCCCTCAGCTTTTTTCCTTTCTGTAGTTCATCGCTCAGGGGATGTCCCTCAATAAATTCCTGGACTAAGTAAAATTGTCTATTTTCTTCAAAATAAGCATAAAAAAGTGGGATTTGGTCATTTCTTGGGGGTTGGCTTAACTGTAGTAGGACTGATGCTTCCCGTTCAAACAAGTCTTTAGCTCTGTCAAAAGTTAGTGAATCCTTATTGACAAAGTTGAAGCGTTTAACGGCACACTTTCTTTCCATTGCATACAAATCTTCGGCTAGGTAGGTATCGCCAAAGTTACCAGCGCCTAGCAGTTGAATAATTCGGTAATGTCCCCCTACAACTTGTCTTGGTTTTAGAGGTTGCCCCGGTACTACAGTCATGTCACACAATTGGTCAGAGCGATCGCGTACTTTTTTCTCATTCTAAAGTAAGATTGTCCCAGTAGTATTATAAATATTGCTCCCCGACCTCTAAGAGGTCGGGGATTCCCAGATCGCCCTAATCATTTACCGTGTGTATCGATCGTTGCGGTTGTATCGATCGTTCTGGTTATATCGATCGTTCTGGTTATATCGATCGTTCTGGTTATATCGATCGTTGCGGTTGTATCGGTCGTTCCGGCGACTCCCAACCGAGAACTCGGCTCGGCAACCATTCCTCACCCAAATACGATTCCTGTCATAGCCCCAATTCCCGTTACATCTGCTGTTAGAGAGCTGTCTAACGAGTCTTACGCCGCCATTTGTATTCACCCGACAAAAAGTCCGCTCGCGATTATTACTTTGACAAGTTACAATTCGCTGCGCCTCGGCTGGGATGCCAGCAGCGAAAACCGTGCCAATACTAATCGCAAAAGCGGTAGCAATGACTGAAAAACGGTTAACCATATTAAATTTCTCCATTTTTGGATTGGTGTTCTATGCTGAGCAAATGAAATAAAATTGGCCTCAAAGCCTTGCAATAGACTGAATTGCTTATTAAGGAACTTTCACTTGCTACTAGCTATATCGACGAGTATATCGAACCAAAGTTTCCATAGCACGTAGTTTCCTTCATGTCAATTGGAGTGACACTAATCCCTATATCATTCTTCCGCATAAGAATTACACCCCTAAAGGTTGATTTAGAATAACCACAAACGCCCTCCAGATGGCGATCGCTTTCTTTATGATTGAAAAGGACGGATTCGGAGGCAGTACCACGGTTTACACACGCCCTTTAGCTCGTTTGATCGAGCAATTACAACGCCTGCCCGGTGTTGGCCCTAAAACGGCTCAACGCTTGGCTTTACATATCCTCAAGCGATCGGAAGATGAAGTCCAGGCGCTAGCCCAAGCTTTGATTGAGGCTAAACAACAAGTTGGTTTGTGTCAAGAGTGTTTTCACTTATCTGCTGAGCCTGTTTGCGAGATTTGCCGCAACCCAAATCGCGATAATACCACTCTTTGTGTGGTAGCGGATTCGCGGGATCTGATCGCTTTGGAAAAAACGCGAGAATATAGCGGTAAGTATCACATCCTGGGCGGTGTAATTTCTCCGATGGATGGTATTGGCCCAGAACAGTTGAATGTTTCGCCCTTAGTGCGGCGGGTGAGTCAGCAGAAAACTAAAGAAGTGATTTTGGCAATTACTCCCAGTGTGGAAGGCGAGACGACGACGCTTTATGTGGGTCAGTTGTTGAAGCCTTTTACAAAGGTGACGCGCATTGCGTTTGGTTTACCTGTGGGTGGCGAGTTGGAGTATGCGGATGAGGTGACTTTGGCACGTGCTTTGGAAGGGAGAAGAGAGTTGTGATCGATTCAGAACCGATCCGAAAAGTCAGTTTTGGAGATTTTTTACCGCTGATGGAAGCAGATATAGCCCTTATAAGGTAGGTGAGGTAAGCTATTACGCATCTAAATCGAATACAAGGACGGGCAGGATGCCCATCCCACAAGAAGCTCAGAAAAACTGACTGTGAAATTAGATGCGTAGCAGCTTATGACTGACAGCTTATATAACCACTAAATTAAGAGGGCTAAAGCCCAACTACGTACCTCACTTACTTGAGAACTGCTATAAACGCAGATAAACGCAGATGAAGGACAGCGGCTAAATGATTTTTCGGATCGGCTCTAAAAGTGGAGAATTTGGAGGTAAGCTATGACTCTTAAAGAGTTGGAAACACAACTCGTTTCTTTAACTCCTGATGAAAAAGTTCAGGCACTACAAATATTAACTTCAAGTTTAGCCAACAACTGGCCTGAAATTAATAAGACTCCCGGCGTAATGGGTGGTGACGCCTGTATCAGACTGACTCGGATTCCTGTTTGGTTGCTAGTCAGTTATCGTCGCGATGGTGCGAATGATGCAAAAATCCTTGAGGGTCATCCAGATCTTAGTGCCGCAGACTTGGTGAATGCTTTCGCTTATGCTGATGCACATTATGATGAAATTGAAGCGTCGATACGAAGGCAAGAGGAAGCTTGAATAATGGCGCGTTTCTATGCAGATGAACAATTCCCAGTTGTGGAATTTTTAGGCACTTTATGTCAGGATTGATGAGGCTATTTCTTTGGTGGAAACATTAAGCGGTAAACTGATTCGAGTTACTCGTTCTTCATCATAAGTTTGCTTATCTAGGGTGCGATCGTCTATGGTAGCGAAAAACGTTTGTCTTAATTAAGGAAATTTTTATGTCGAAACCCCAACAAGCAAGTGGCTGCCAGAAGATGCTGCGGCGGACTTTTTTATTCCTGTTCGGTATGGCGGCGACTCAAGTTTTAACTGAATACTTTTCAGTTCCACAACATCGGGACAAAACTGTTAAACTTTTGAGTCAAATCTGGCAAAAAGTTCTAGCTTTCAGGTCAACAAACGATCCAGATGTAATTCCGCCACCAGTTAATAAGGGTCCGATCGCACAAATCAGCCCTACTCCTCAACCGCTGATTATAAATGAAAAAGATAGCCCTAATATTGAGCCTTTCGGACATCAAGGCAAATCCCAATTAACGAAAATATCGCCCAAAAAAGCACGACCCTTAGAATTTAGCCGCAGAACTGTAGGCGGTGTCAGTTTTTATCAAACCACAATCGATATGACTGACCCGGAAACTTTTATTACTACCGGATTAGCAAATAACGCAACTTTTGCTAATACTGCAAGTTTGACCAACGGCGATGAAGCTTTTGAGAAGCTAGTCGAGCGCTATAAAGCAGCTGTAATTGTCAGCGGCACTTTTTTCGGTAAAGATACTCAAAAAGCTGTTTTGGGTAACATGGTAGCGGGGGGGAAATTTCTCAAATATAGCCGCTGGGAAAATTACGGTACTACTTTGGGAATAAAAGCTGGCAATGAATTGGAGATGGTTACAGCACGCACAGAAGGTCAACCGCAGTGGAACGAACATTGGTTTTCTCTTACTTGCGGGCCGAGATTGGTCAAACAGGGGAAAGTTTGGCTTTCTCCTTTGTCAGAAGGATTCAAAGATTCCCATGTACTGGGTGTTGGTGCGCGTAGTGCGATCGGATTTCCGGCATCTAAACAACAACTATTTTTGGTGACTTTTTTGCAAAGTTTATCTTTGCAACAAGAAGCTGAGATTATGAAGGCTATTGGTTGTATGGAAGCGATGAATTTAGATGGGGGTGCTTCTGTTGCTTTAGCTCGGAAAAGAAGGATTTTGTTGCCAGCGGGACGGAACTTGACTAATGTAATAGTGGTTTACGATACTGAATATCGAGCGCCACAAGATCTGAAAATGTCTTGGCAGGGGTTTCAAAATGGCGATCGGCCCTTATATCCATAAGCTAACTTCCAGAATTAGGCTTTTACGCCAAAAACCCTTAAAACCGATTCGTAGCGTTGTCCCGATCTTTGAGGTGCGTTACGGCTTGAGCCTAAAGCACCCTACGAAGTATGCTACTCTATCTGCGATCGCATCCAGCATTGCCCCATGCTCCAATAAAACTTTCCTTTATTCCGAATGGCTAAGTTACGCGATCGCCATAAAATATTATCTTTTGTAAAGGTGAAGATTAATATAGGTGAGGACAAAGGATGTACATCGTACAAATTGCCTCTGAATGCGCTCCTGTCATCAAAGCTGGAGGCTTGGGCGATGTTGTTTACGGGCTGAGTAGAGAGTTAGGAATTCGGGGTCATGGGGTAGAAATTATTCTGCCAAAGTACGATTGTATGCGCTATGACCATATTTGGGGGCTTCATAACGCCTATCGCGACTTGGAGGTTCCGTGGGATGGCGGCGCGATTACCTGTTCTGTGGATTGTGGCTGGGTACACGGACAGCTATGTTTCTTTATCGAACCCCAATCGGGCGATAACTTTTTTAACCGGGGTTGTTACTACGGTTGCCTAGACGACCATTTGCGCTTTGCTTTCTTCAGCAAAGCGGCTTTAGAGTTTCTGCACAGAACTAACAAGCATCCTGATATTATCCATTGCCATGACTGGCAAACAGGCTTAGTTCCAGTCATGCTTTACGAGATTTATAAACATCACGGGATGGAGAACCAGCGGGTATGCTATACGATTCACAACTTTAAACATCAAGGGATAGCCGGTGCGAATGTGCTTACGGCGACAGGTTTGTATCGGCAGGAATACTACTACGATGTCGATCGCCTGCGCGATGATGGGAACGAAACGGCGTTAAACTTCATGAAAGCAGGGATCGTCTACTCGAATTTTGTCAACACGGTTTCGCCGCATCATGCTTGGGAAGCGCGTTTCACAGACGTTGGTTGTGGTTTGGGTTACACCCTGCACAAACAGCAACACAAATTTGGCGGCATTCTCAATGGCATTGATTATCAGGTCTGGAATCCAGAAGTCGATCCCTACATTCCCTATCACTACAGTAAGGATGATTTAGAAGAAAAAGCCAAGAACAAAAAAGCCCTGCGCGAACGCCTCTGGCTGAATCATGTCAATAAACCGATTATTTGCTTCATCGGTCGGTTAGACGATCAAAAAGGCGTTCATCTCGTTCATCACGCCATTTATTACACGCTAAGTCAAGGAGCGCAATTTGTGCTGTTGGGTTCAGCTACAGAACCGGGAATTAACACCCATTTCTGGCACGAAAAACAGCATCTGAACGATAACGCAGATTGCCACATGGAAATTGGTTTTAACGAAGAATTAGCTCACTTAATCTATGCAGGTGCCGATATGATTATCGTCCCCAGCAACTACGAACCTTGTGGGCTAACGCAGATGATTGGATTGAAATATGGAACTGTGCCGATCGTGCGGGGAGTAGGCGGTCTTGTCAATACTGTGTTCGATCGCGACTACGACCAAAATAAACCGCCAGAGGAACGCAATGGCTATGTGTTCTACCAGACAGATTATCAAGCTATGGAATCTGCGATCGATCGGGCAATTGGTTTGTGGTACAAATATCCCAAAGAGTTTCGCAAACTCGTACTTCAGGGCATGGAGTATGACTACTCGTGGAACCATCCCGGCACTCAGTATGTAGGGATTTACGACCACATTCGGCACAAGTAAAGCTAGCAGTAGGGTGCGTTAGCGATCGCGTAACGCACCGTCTCCAGAGAATTCTACAGCCTAGAGCTTGATAAAATTGCCGAATTCTTGCTCATTCTTGCCTATAAATTCATTATTTTCATTAATTAGGTCTTATTGAGAATAGCAGACCTATCTTTTTTCGACAACAATGGGTCAACCCCTCACGCAGTAAGGGGTTGACCCATTGTTGTCACCCCGTCAGCAAATTGTAAGGAGAATCATCCTGATAATGATAACTGATGAAGTATTAAATAATGGCGTTGCTGAATGACGGTATGATGAAAGCGGAATCCTGACACAGCCATCGAGAGTGTCAGCCATCGATTCATACCTTGAATCAGCAACGCCTAAATAATTAACCCAAAAGGCTTAGTTGCCCTATCTCCTGCTATTCTCTAGCCTTGTCGAAATCACGTAAAAATTAAAGAGTTAAAACCAAGTTATGCCACGCCCCATTGTTCTCATACACGGTTACTCAGCTAATTCAACGGCTTTTAGTGAATGGGAAAAAAAACTTGAAAGTCACTACAAAAACACAGATGTTATAGTCATCCATACAGCTAGCTATAAATCTCTTACTAATGAGATAACCATCAAAGATATTGCTGAAGCATTTGATCGAGTGCTTCGCTCCTATATTGAAGATGAAGAATTTGATGCCATTGTTCATTCAACTGGAATGCTGGTTATTCGCGCTTGGTTAACTACTTACGCCTATGCTGCTGATGTCAGTCGTCGTAGTCGCCTTAAACACTTGATTGGATTAGCACCAGCAACTTTTGGCTCTCCTTTAGCCCATAAAGGAAGAAGTTGGCTTGGTTCGGTTATGAAGGGAAATCAAATACTTGGGCCTGATTTTATGGAAGCTGGCAATCTGATTTTGGATAATCTTGAATTAGGTAGTCGTTTCATTTGGGATCTTGCTCATCTTGACTTGATTGGCTCTGCCCAAGATAAACCTGAACATAAACCCTACTATAGCGAAGATGACACGACCCCTTATGTGTTTGTTTTCTGTGGTAATAAGGGATATGACGGAATTAGCGGATTAGCTAATACTCCTGGGTCTGATGGTACTGTCAGATGGGCAGGTTGCGCTCTCAACACCCGCAAATTTATTGTAGATTTGACGCAAGATCCATCTCAAAACAAAGACAAGGCTTTAAAAGAACGAAGCAAACCAGACGAACATCCCCAACACCAGATTGATATTCCACTGGTGCTAGTTGATGGCCATAATCACGAGACAATTCTGAACAGCCCTAGCAAAGATTTGGTTGATTTGGTGGTACAAGCTTTAGATGTTTCTGATCGAGACAGTTTTGGCAGATGGACAGCTAAGGCTAAAGCTCATATGGAGAGCCTGAAAAATGAAAAAGGAGATAAATGGGAAGAATGGCAACAGTTTATTATTCGTGTTGTAGATGAGCGTCTCGATCCAGTCACAGAATGGAATGTTCAGTTTTTTATGAAGGATAAAGATGGAAAAGAATTTTGGTTGGATGAAAAGTCAGATTTACACGTTCATACCTATGCTCGGGACAAAAGTCTGCGATGCTTTCATGTCAATCTAAGTAAACAGAAGCTAGAAAGCCTTTCTGAATTATGTATGAAGTTGATTGTTTCATCGGGAACTAGCCTTGTTGCGTATTACGGTTATGGCAGTGGAAAAATTACAGTAGATGGCGATCTACAACCGTCAAATGGAAGATGGGATGCACAATTGAAATTAGATCATCTTCTTAAGGCAGAAGTGAAATTTTTCTGCCCTTTTACAACTACTCTTATTGAGATTCGTCTGAATCGTGAACCAATGCCAATAAACAGAGCGAAAGAAAATAATATTTTAACTTTTGCAAAGAAGCTAAATGAAGCTCTGTAGAGGAAGAAAGAGTAGCTGTCCCGTTAATCTGCTTCTTACCCCAAATATAGCGGGACTGCTATCAGCCGCAAAACGATAGCCTTATTAGGATTGCTACAGGTGCGTTACACTGCGTTAACGCACCCTACGAAAGTGGTTCTTTCGGGTCAAATATGCGGTCGTAGTAGCACAGCTAATTAAAATCTTGGTATGACCGACATACTGATAATGCCGTGCTACTACAAAATGTTCGTTTTGAACATTAGCATAATAATTCCGAAAGACCCAACAAAATCTCACTACTTGGGTAAAACTTGGCGTAATGCTTCTAAAAGGCGATCGACATTTTCTTTCCGACTGTTGAAACCCATTAAACCCACACGCCAAACTTTACCCGCCAATTCCCCAAGTCCGCCGCCAATCTCAATGCCGTATTCAGTAAGCAACTGGCGCGATACTGCCTTCCCATCTACACCCTCTGGAATGCAGACAGTAGTTAGGGTTGGCAGGCGAAACTCTCGCTGGACGTGGAGGGAGAGTCCCAAGTCTTCCAATCCCTGCCAAAGATACTCCACATTCTTTTGATGACGCTGCCAAGAGTTTTCCACACCTTCTTCGGCAACTAAACGCAGGGCTTCCCGCAGAGCATAGTACAAGTTAATGGGGGCTGTGTGGTGATAGATGCGTTCCTTTCCCCAGTACTTAGACAATAACGTCATATCCAGATACCAGTTGGCAACTTTATTGCGACGTTGCTGTAATTTCTCTACTGCACGGGGACTCATCGTAAATGGGGAAGCACCGGGAGGACAACCCAACCCTTTCTGACTGCAACTATAAGCTAGATCGACTCCCCACTCATCTAGAAATATGGGAACGCCGCCCAGACTGGTTACCGTATCCAGCAACAGGAGACAGTCAAATTCGCGACACAGGTCACCCACTCCTGACAAAGGTTGACGCGCCCCTGTGGATGTTTCCGCATGGACTAAAGCCAGGATAGCCGGACGGTGAGTTTCTAGCGCTGTCCGCAATTCGGTTAGGGTAAAGACTTGTCCCCACGGTTTGGTAATGGTTCGCACGTCCGCGCCGTATCGTCCCGCCATATCGACGAGGCGATTGCCGAAGTATCCGCTGACACCAACCAAAACGACATCGCCCGGTTCGGTGACGTTGGCGATCGTTCCTTCCATTGCGGCGCTTCCCGTACCGCTAACTGCGATCGTGAGCGGGTTTTCCGTCTGCCAAACGTAGCGCAGCAAGCTCTGGATCTCATCCATCAGCGCCAGAAATGCCGGGTCGAGGTGTCCTACGGGGGGAGTATTCATCGCTTGCAGGACGGCTGGATGGGCATTGGAGGGGCCTGGGCCAAGCAGCAGACGAGTCGGGATTTCCAAGGGAGCGAGTTGAAGTCGCTGACTGTTGTTAATTGAGGATGTTAGGGTCATTATTTGTTACATTTTGAAATATTTTGAGAGGAAAACGAATAGCGCTCAGCATCTAGATTACGTCAATATCCTGCAATAACTGCCCCTAATAACTGGAATCTAGACTAACCGCGCTTTTCAGGTGCGTAGGTACGCGAAACCCGGTTTCTTCAACAATACCTTCGCCATTTTTTTCAAACGCCCTCACCCTGAAGGGTGGGGCTACACATACCAAGCCCACGAAGGTGGGCTTCCGTTCTTATAGCCTGCGAAGGCAGGCTTTGTTTGTATAGCCCCACCCTTCAGGGTGAGGTATTTTGGCTCAGCCAGTCCCGAAACTTAGAATGATAAAAACTATAACAATTTTCTCCTCTTATTATTTCCTGATGTAAGAATTCCCGCCAATTTTCCAACACTTCTTCTACATCATATTCATCTTCATTTATCATTTCTGCAATTAATTCTGCTGAAATTGGTTGTTTTTGCTGCGACAAAATCTTGATTACGGCTAATTCAATCGCATCCAAAGTATTACCTATCATTTGTTGCCAATGATTTTGGTAATATGCTGCTAAACCTGGGGTAAGAAACCCGGTTTCTTTAGGAGAAAACGGGTTTTTGAGTTCCTCACCCAAAGACCCTGCAACCAATTTCTCAGCAATAACAGGTAATATTTGACTCAGATACATGAAGTTATTATCGCTTTCGGCGATAAGCTGTTCGATGAATTCTTGTTGATTGATATTGAGATCCCCCCCAACCCCCCTTAAGAAGGGGGGAGTTGGAGTTGCGGAAAGGTAAGTATTGATATAATTTCGCACATCTTCCCGATTTTCCTGCGGGTATGCTGACAAATCCAAAATTTGAAAAGGTGCTTCAATTAATAAACCAGATTTCTCACGCAAAAACGGGCGACGAGTCAGAATAAAATAAACTTTATCGGGTAGATATCTGGGCAGATAAAATAAATTTGTGCCTGGGGGTTGGTGGTTAGCATCAATCCTATCTAAAGCATCAATGGCAATTATCAACCGTTCATCGGGTGATAGTAAATCGCTGATTTTCTGAAGTAACAGAGAAAGCGACCAACTCTCCTCTGATGCGTTCCCATTCCCGATTCGCCGCAGCAATTCACTACAAACAATCGCGAGAAATTCTTCAGCGCGATTTTTTCCCGCAACTCCCGCATTGTAATAGATAACTTGGGGATTTTCGCTCACATATTTGGCGAGGATTGCACTTTTGCCGCTACCGGGTGCGCCGAGAATCGTAAAGTAACCTCGGTTTTGGCGAGAAAGAAAGTTGTTAATGGCAGAAAAGACGAATTCGCGACCGACAAAATTAGCGCTTTTTTCGCTAATTATTTGCCTAAATTCGGTTGGGTAGGTAGTTGGGGATAGAGGTGTGGTGTTCATGGTTATTTTTCTATTCCTTCCAGGCGCAAAAAATACACCTGTCCCCATTTTTCACCCACCACAATTGTCACTCCATCCGATGCAATCGCGCAGCAATTTATTGGATACTCAGCAGTGAAAGTGGCAATTTCTTTCCCTGTTTCCAAATTCCACAGTTTGAGAGTTTTGTCATAAGAACCAGAAATCGCTTTTTTCCCATCCGGTGTGATGGCGACTGCTCTTACCCAACCGCTATAACCATTAAAAGTAAACAGTTCCGACCCTGTTTCCAAAT
>NZ_JAIQZM010000021.1:38208-103636 GCF_023333595.1 Argonema galeatum A003/A1 | reverse complement strand
TCCACAGTTTGAGAGTTTTGTCATCAGAACCAGAAATCGCTTTTTTCCCATCCGGTGTGATGGCGACTGCTCTTACCCAACCGCTATGACCATTAAAAGTAAACAGTTCCGACCCTGTTTCCAAATTCCACAGTTTGAGAGTTTTGTCATCAGAACCAGAAATCGCTTTTTTCCCATCCGGTGTGATGGCGACTGCTCTTACCGAGTCGCTATGACCTTTAAAAGTAAACAGCAACCGCGCAGTTGGGGAAGTTAAGTAATTTTTTAAGGGGCGAAACCAAGGAGTTTTACTCGGCTTTGCCTGGACAAGGAGTTCCTGAATTTCTGGCATTTTCAAACTAGCCAAACGCCCGCACAATTGAATTGCAAGCTGTGTCTTATCTTGATTCAAAATACGGGCAGAAAGTCCCAGCGCCCCTTGTATCAATTTCAGCGCTTTTACTTTCTCAGAGTTGTACTCAGGATGAGTTAAAACTTCTGCATCATCCAGCAAATCATAATCAGCCATCAGAGATTGCACGCCAAACTCAGGATGATTAATCTTTGCTGCTAAAAAGTCAAACTGAGTCAAAATTTGGTAAAGCTTTTCTAACTGTCCTGTCTTCGCCTTGGTACTGGGGTCATCGAGGAAGAGTCGCTGGTCGCTGGGGGACATTTTTGCTAATCTCTTAGCAAGTCTACTCATTTTCATCCTCTTCCTCATCTTCTTCTATTTTTTCTTCCTCATCTTCTTCTATTTCTTCCCAAATGCGGTCATTACCATCGGAAAGAAGGCGTTGAATATCATCCAACAGAATCTCATTTCTCTTCAGAGTGGGCTTATCTCGCAGAAAATCGGCAAAACTTTGGTGATAAATTGTATAACAAGTTTCCCCCTTTAGCTGCTGTCTTCTCAGCAACTCAAACCAATCCTTATTTTCCAATACCTCCAAAACTTCATATTTATCTCGCTTGGTTATCCGAGCAATAGAATCGCAGGTAATCGGCTTACCCGCCACTACAAGTAGATAGAGGATGATGGCATTTTTCCGCATTTCTTTGGTTTGCATCCCCATCCGCACCCAATGGTTTTGATAATAATTTACAAGACCATCCGGCAATTGCCTTAAACTCAAGTCATCATATTCACCTTTAGCAATCGTCGGTAAAATATAGCGGAGATACATAAAATTGTTTTTGCTCTTATCCGCCACCTGCTCAACAAAAAGTTCAGCAGCGATATGGCGTTCTTGAATCCATTTTCTCAACCCATCCTTATATTCTGAGTCTTCATAGAGAAATAAGCGAATATACTCTTTCACATCTTCCCGGCTAAAATTCACATAATCCTCTCCCCTTAAATCTAATTCCTTCATCACCACTCCCGGCGATACAAACAAACGCTTTGTTTCCAGAGTATAAGGTCGTCTAGTTAACAGAAAATAAACCCTATCCGGCAAAGTTGTCGGTAAATGTAATAGATTACCTCCCGGTTCTTGTTCCACTTCATCCAGCGCATCAACTACAATCACCAACCGTTCCCCAGCAGGAATTTTTTGACTAACTTTCGCCAACAAAGTCGGTAAATTATCTTCTTTCGCCTCCCTCAATTCGTAACGATTAATCAGTTGTTGGCGAATACTTTGCAGAAATAGTTCCGGGCGATTGCGCCGTTCTGCCAAAATATTAAAATAGCAGGGAGATTGGTATTTATCAACATACTTCGCAGCAATGGCACTTTTCCCCATTCCCGCATCACCTACGACGGTAAAATAACCGGAGGGATTATCTTTGAGAAATTTTTCAAAAGTATCAAATACAAATGTTCGACCGCAAAATCTGCGAATCTTTTCTTGAATCAGTGCGTCAAATTCCTGGTTAATCTGCTGGGGATACCAGTCTTTCGGGTCAACTATTTCGGTTGGTTCGATTTCCAAAACTTTGGCAATCTGACTAACTTGCCATCTTTCCACCCCGTTAGGGCATTCTTTTGTCCCAAGTAATCGCTTAATGGTATCTTCAGAGACAGAAGCTTTTTCCGCCAGTTGCGCTATGGTCAACTTGGGATTTTTATTTTTATAAGCTTCCCTGAGTTTAATTTTCCCCTCTGCACTTGATTGCACTTTATCAGATTCCAGCATAACATTTTCTAGGGATTATTTTTGATATAGGACTTACACAATTGTCACAAGACAAGGATTAACTCTTAGGTACGTTGTTGCGCTTTAGCGCTAAAGCGCAACAACGTACCTTTGATTAATGTACCAGTTGCGTAATTTACTCGATTTTAAGAGTATATCAAATTAGTCTTACCCAGTCTAGGGCAGATAGATTTTGTTACATTGCCCTATCTGCCCTAAAAAATAGGGCAAAAGAAAATAACAGTTAAACCTAATTGCCCTCGACTTTGATTTTTCTGTTGTTTAGGATGTACCTAGAGTTTCGAGGAAGAACTTATGGTTAAAGTTACTGTTTCGTCAACCAAACAATCGAAAGAAAATAAAAGCCAAGCCGCCAAAAAATTGAATTATCGCAAGTTTATAATTACTCTTCTGGTCATCTTGCTAATTGAAGCACCGCAAGTAATTAGTGCTTGGATAAGCATAGCCGAAGAATTGCCCCTATTTTATCGGCAACATTTACCATCGATAGAACTAATTAAAAATCAACACAATTAGGCTAAGTTTGGTACTTGTCAATAATGCTTAACCAAGCATTATGGTTCTTCCCTTGTCAAATATGCGGTCGTAGTAGCACAGCTAATTAAAATCTTGGTATGACCGACATACTGATGATGCTGTGCTACTACAAAATGTTCGTTTGAAAAGTAGCAGATTTAAGGCCGGATTTTCTCAGGCAGGTTGCGCGGCGGTATATGCCGACCCTCGTAAAACTGCCTCTGAAGCTTGCCTAGCCGGAACCACAAGGCACCGAAGCCAAGGCTCACCGCGATCGCGATCGCTACAGGCAAAAGGGCATTTTCCAGGTAGACAGCCAGAAGTGGCGCGATCGCCCAAACGATCGCACCAATTATCGCAAACCACATCCTGATCTGCTGAATTTTAACTAGGGCGGCACTACAGCTAGCACACTTCTGTGTATGGGAATAATACCGATCCATCAGCTTTTCCTTGGGCAAAGGTGGCGGTAAGCTGGCACCGGGAAATGGGTCGGCATTGTAGTTATTCACCCATTTACGTAACTCTGACACAAAGCGATCGGCCTTTGTCGGCAAATAGAACGCCTTGGCAAAGTTGGCGCTACCGCCGGACGCCTCCAGATAACGTTCCTGATAGTGCAAGAAAATCTGGTCATCTTCCAAGACGCCATTCTGTCCGATGTGAGAGTACCAGCGCGGCGTCAGCTTCATGAAAAAGGCAGGTATTTTCGAGGAAAACTGGAAGGGAAAGCGGGCAAACAGTCTACATTCCCCTTTGCGAATAGGAGTAGCGTAGACGACGGTCAGCGTTCTGCCAAACTGCTTGGAGGTGAGGTCGTGCCACATCAAAGCAGGCGCGACGAACGTGGTGTCCTGCCGCCCCAAGGTTCCTCGTCGCGGCCCTTCTTCCCATATTCCTTGGAAGCCTTGTTTGCCAGATTCTTTGACCTCAAGTTCGACTGGGCCAGCATTAGTCCTGTTTCCTACGGTGCCGTGGTGAGTGTAGGAAACATGACTGGCATCCAGCACGTTTTCTAGGAGTGTAAGCGCATCATAAGGCAGATCCCTAAAGGTGTTGAGGCAAATCCAATCCTGGGGAGATTCATCTAGCAAATTGACTAGAGGAACTTTGGTTTTAGCGGCATTTTCCGGCTTACCGGGGTACACAAACAACAGTCCCTGGCGATCGCACGTAGGTAGGGAAGCCACACAGGCGCGTTGAGAATTCTCCGCTTTGGCACCATCAAGCTGCTGTGGGATGCGATCGCAACTGCCATCCCCCGAAAAAGCCCAACCGTGGTACGGACACTCTAAAAGCCCATCCTGGGCAATCCTACCCTCTGACAGAGGTGCAAGGCGGTGGGGACATTTGTCCTCAAATACGCTCCAGGAGGAAGTATTTTTATCCCACCAAATGACAATATCTCTGCCTAGCAGAGTGAAAGGCGTCGGTTTCGACTTGTCCAAGTCTTGCACGTAATGAACGGGATACCACGCTTCTTTCCAATCAAAACGATTTGGATCGTTGCCACCAGCGGGCATCTCGTCGGTTGAGATCTCTCTGGCAAAGCTCTCATCTAGGGCCAACTGAGTTAGATCTAATTGCACAGCCGCAACACCTTTCCTCTCTAATGTTCCCATTTTGATTTTGTTCTTTTGGAGCGATTCCTGTATTGCGGAAAGGTGTGGAAAGCCGACTCAGATTTCACTATAGCAACCGATGAAAGTCGGTTAGGACAACTCCAACTCTTACCTTTGACCTTCTATCCCTTACTCTGTAACCCTTTTCCCTCTTCCCTCTTCCCTCTTCCCTAGCCCCTAATCCCTAGCTATAAATTTCCAGACTACGCCACAGATACCAAGAAGCGATCGATCGATAGGGCTGCCACTTTTGCCCGAAACGCTCTACAGTCTTTTTATCGGGAAGTTCTGCCAAGTTATAGAGTCGGCGAATTCCAGCACGAATACCCAAGTCATCAACAGCCAGCACATCCAATCGATGCAGACGGAAAATCAGCAGCATTTGCACTGTCCAGCGTCCAACTCCTTTCAGCGGCGTTAGAGTCTGGATAATAGATTCGTCATCCATTTCCTCAAAGAAAGCCAGAGTCGGCAATCCATCCAGCACTTTCTGAGCAAGGTTTTTCAAATAGAGGATTTTGGGACGCGAAATTCCTACACCCCGCAACACTTCGTCGGGTGTGTTGAGGATATCCAATGCGCTGGGAAAGGGTGTGTCAGGATAAAGCTGGAGAAATCTACGATGAATGGTTGTGGCGGCTTTCGTGGAGAGTTGTTGGTAGAAGATCGATCGCGATAAGGAAAACAGCAAGTCTCCAGACAACTGTACCTCGTAGAGTTGGCAAGCACCAACTCGTTCAATTAGGGTTGCCAAGATAGGATCGGATTGTTTGAGAGTGGAAAGTGCGATCGCGTAATCCATCTTCAACTCAGACTGAGAAATCGTTTCCATTATAATATAATAACGCAAGTTGCTAGTTATATAATTGAGGCTAAGATTAGGTACGTAGTTGCGATGCCGCGCTCTTATCCCAGTTGGAATAAGAGCGCGGCATTGCAACTACGTAACAAAGAGCAGCGCTAATCTTATAACTAGCAACTTACGTTATATACAGATAAATTTAGATGTTTTTTCAGCTAGCCGATCGCATTTTAAATATGAAAAACCGCCGACTGTTAAATTTCTTTGTTTTGATGTTCTGTTCCCTGCTTGTCTTCACCAGTTGTGGCGACAATCTCGCTTCTATGAAAAACCTCAAACTTGGCGCGGGTAAACAAGTCATCGTTTTGGGGGATAGCATCGCTTCAGGATATGGCGTAGCAGAGACAGAGGCGTTTCCCAGCGTCCTCAGTCGCCAGCTAGGTTTGCCAATCGTAAATCGCGGTGTCAGCGGCGATACAACCGCAGCGGGACTAAGCCGTCTGCAAACTGATGTGATTACCGGAGAACCTTGGTTAGTCATTGTGGAATTAGGTGGAAACGATTTTCTGCAAAAAATCCCAAAAGCTCAAACAGAACAAAATTTACGGCAAATTGTCACAACTATTCAAGATAAAGGAGGGATTGTCGTTCTTTTGGGCATAAATATCGGCCTGACTAAAGACACATATCAAGAAATATACGATCGTATTGCCAAAGACACCCACGCTTATCTGATTCCTCAAATTTTCAAAGGAATTTTGGATGATACCCGTTATCGACAAGATGATGTTATCCATCCAAATTCAGCCGGACATGAAATTTTAGCTACTCGCATTGCTAAAGATTTACAACCGTTGTTGGCAAAAGCTACTTGGCCTTCTGCATTGGCGAAGTACAAAAAAGTAACATAGTTTTTGCCAAATTATGTTACTATCTCATAAATAAGCAAGAAGCATCCCGTTTTGGCAAATATATCGGTAAGGGATGTTTTCGATATGCAGTTGGAAATTACCTCAGCATTAGAAAACAATGTTAACTCAAACTCAACAACACTTATCCACTTTAGAAGAGTATCGAAAGTTAGAAGAAACTGCTGACTTCCGAAGTGAATATCATGATGGAGAAATTATCGCTATGACAGGTGGCACGATTAATCATAACCGGATTATAGGCAATATGTATGCCTATTTGAAATCAGCTTTGCGCGGAAAAAATGCCGAAGTATTTATGAGCGATTTACGGTTATGGATTCCTGTATATCGGCGGGGTTTCTATCCTGATGTGATGGCGATCGCGGGTCAGCCAATTCTGAATGAAGGGCGCAAAGACGAGGTGATCAATCCTTCACTTATTGTGGAAGTGCTTTCTAATTCGACGCGGGATTTTGACAGAGGTAAGAAATTTCGTTTCTATCGGTCTATTCCTACATTGCGTGAGTATTTACTGATAGACCAGTATGAGTATTCGGTGGAACAATATGTCAAAAATGAATCAGAAAAGTGGTTATTCCAGGAGTACGAAGGTGCAAATGCTAATGTTTCTTTGGTTTCGCTAGAAGTAGAGATGTTGATGAGTGATATTTATGAGGGTGTAACATTTGAGGATGAAGTTCCTGAATAAAATGCGAAATATGTTAGTTTATTGCATAGTTACAAATTCCCTCACCATTAGAAAAAAATGTTAACTCAAACTCAACAACGCTTATCTACTTTAGAAGAGTATCGGAAGTTAGAAGAAACTGCTGAGATCAGAAGTGAATATCATGATGGAGAAATTATCCCAATGACAGGTGGCACGATTAATCATAACCGGATTATCCGTAATTTGGGTAGGGTATTAGGCAATTTGGTTCGGGGAAAAGAATACGAAATTTTCTTGAGCGATTTGCGGTTATGGATTCCTGTATATCGGCGGGGTTTCTATCCTGATGTGATGGCGATCGCGGGTCAGCCAATTCTGAATGAAGGGCGCAAAGATGAGGTGACCAATCCTTCACTGATTGTGGAAGTGCTTTCTAATTCTACGAGTGATTTTGACAGAGGTAAGAAGTTTCGTTTCTATCGGTCTATTCCTACATTACGTGAGTATTTGCTGATTGACCAGTATGAGTATTCAGTGGAACAATATGTCAAAAATGAATCAGAAAAGTGGTTATTTCAGGAGTACGAAGGTGCAGATGCTAATATTTCTTTGGTTTCGCTAGAAGTAGAGATGTCGATGAGCGATATTTATGAGGGTGTAACATTCGAGGATGAAGTTATTGAATAAAGGTTTACAAACGCACAGGCTTTTTTTGTAGCCGCGCTTCCAGAGATTCTACTTTTTGAATCAGAGCGATCAAAGAATCATAATTGGGCGCTTTAGCGTTTGGTATGTAACCAGCCTCTTGAGCCAGTTCTGGAGACACATTACTCATCACTTTTTTAATCAGTTCTTGTTGGTTGCGTTCAACTTTGGGGCCGATCAAAACTGCTCCCGCAGGAATTTTAGGACTCGCATGAATAATCCGAAAGTTTGTGGAACTAAACTCTGAGCGATAGCGATCGAATGCCTCTCTCGACAAAGCGCCAGCAGCAACCTCTCCTTTGGCTATCCACTCCAGAACTGTTCGTGGTGTAGGTGCTAAGCGCACTTCTGCTAGAGTAGTACCGCGCAGCTCGTTCAGAGGCACATAATATCCAGTCGCAGAACCCGGTTGACCCAAAGCAACTTTCTTTCTAGCCAAGTCAGCTAGCTGTTTAATTCGACTTTCGTTAAGTACGGCGAATACAGACTGCAAACTGCTAATTCCCTGTAGCGGGAATAAGGGTAAATACTGTGCTTTGGCGATCGCAATAGCTGCTAACCCAGGGGAAGCAAACGCTAAATCCCAATTTTGGCGTTTTATCTGCTCAACTGCCTTGATTTCGTTATAGGCAGGCTCTAGTTCAATCAAGGTTCTTGTCTGGCTTTCTAAATAAGCAATTAAGCGATCGTATTTTTCAGTAGAACGGGGGCCTTCCCCATCGGAAACTACCCCAATTATTAATTTTTCTAAATTTTTGCCTGGGCGGTCGTTGACGGAGGCACAACCCGCCAAAAACATCAGTATTTGAGCTAGAAGTAAACGGCGTGAAAGCATAGGGGTGGATAGCGAACAGCAGCCAAGGGCTAAATTAGTTTACATCATCAAAGATAATTGTGCTAAACTTTAGGCGCGTCTTTACAGAGAGAGCGAGAAGTGTTAAGAAATCTAAACCTCAGTAAAAAATTTAACTTGATTTTAATTTTAGTTGTTCTCGGTGGAATCACCATGAGTGGCTTGGCATTTTCTGCTGTTTTAAATGAAAAGGCAGAAAATGAAGTAACGTCCAAAGCCGTACTTCTCATGGAAACTATGAGTTCAGTGCGTAACTACACAAACAATCAAATCAATCCTCTATTAGAACCTAGATTGGAGACAGAGGCACAGTTTTTACCGGAAACAGTACCAGCGTATTCTGCTAGAGAAGTATTTGAGAATTTTCGTACCAACTCGAAATATAAAGATTTCTTTTACAAAGAAGCAACTCTCAATCCAAGCAACTTACGGGATAAAGCTGATAATTTTGAAACCCAGTTGGTCGAAAATTTACGTAAAAATACAAGTTTAAAGGAATTGAGTGACTATCGTGAATATCCCAGTGGAAAGTTATTTTACATTGCTCGACCCATTGTAATCTCGGAGCAAAGTTGCTTGCGCTGTCACAGCACTCCAGCGGCTGCGCCCAAGAGTCAGATAGCGACTTACGGCAGCGAAAATGGCTTTGGTTGGAAGTTAAATGAAATTATTGGCGCTCAGGTAATTTACGTACCAGCCACTGAAGTAATTAACAGCGCCCATCGCTCATTTTTGCTATTCATGGCAATAGTAGGGGCTGCTTTTGGGATGGCAATTTTGATTACCAATATTTTACTCAGAGTAGCGGTTCTTCGCCCCATCAACCGTATGGTTAAAGTTGCCAATGAGGTAAGCACGGGCAATATGGACGCTGAATTTGAGCAAAATTCCAACGACGAAATCGGTACGCTTGCGGCTGCTTTTAAGCGCATGAAAATTAGTCTGTCGATGGCTATGAATATGCTGAATCAACGTCGTGGCTGAAGTCAAAAGTTATATCGTTTACGGTTGTGTCTGAATCATTATGGCCGCAGAGGGGCAACCCCACCCCCTACCCCTCCCCGTCCCACGGGGAGGGGAGAAGGAGAGAGGGGCAGAGGGGAAAAACGAACAATTCCGACGTAGACGGATTTGATATTAAAAGTCAAAAGTCAAAAAGTAAAGAAGGAGCTTGAGACTGAAAAAAAGAAAAACTATTTTTTGAATATAATTTTTGTCTGCTCTTTAAAGTGATTGCGAGACGATTCTGGGACGTGAACAAGCAATCGTTGTACTAAATCTTCAGGAGTGGATGCTTGTTCTAAAATTTGTTCGACAAGGATTTTAGCGATCGGGCCAATAATAACCGCTAGCGAAGTTTCTAACTTTTTTCGGATCTCAGGAGATATAGAGGAGATCGGGTTTACTGTTTGCATCTTAGTTGCTAAAGCAGTTTGAACGACAGAGACAGTTTCCTGAATATTTTTCAGTTCCTGTGATTTTAAATTGTCCTTGAGGGGCTGGGGCTGTTTGTTATTGTAAAGAACTTCAAAGATGGGTACAGAGCCAATGCCTTTCAAATTACGATCGCTATGCCGATGTATCCCAAAACCACCGCTGTGGGAGAGGCGCACCAACACTTCCGTCACCTCCGAGAGCAGGATTTGCCCAGCGCTGGCAAGTGTGGCGACACGGGCGGTATAGTCCACTTCGTGACCGATGAATTTATCCCCATCGGGAAGCGGATTGCCGGTGTGCATTCCAATTGTGACTTGCAGCGGCCCTAATGGGGTAGGAATCGGATCGTTAATGTGGCTCAATTGAATAGCGATCGCCCACTGTAGAGCTTGGACGGGGCTACCGAAGACGAGAAAAAAAGCATCGCCTATAGTTTCCACCTTCCGTCCGCCGTAAGCAGCGATAGTGTCTTCAACGCGCCCTCTGTGCGGCAAAAGAATCGTATCTCTGTAAATGCGGTTGGATTCTGTGATATCGCTACCAGGTAACTTGAGTTTGATAGCAGTAGAGCTAACTAAGTCAGTGAACACCATTGTAACTAGGCTCTCAGACATGGCAACCTTTGTGCATTCGACAGGACTTGTTTCCAGGTTAATCCTTTGCCCCCTCCCTATGCCCAAGTTCCCCTTCTTTCTTTTGACTTTTGACTTTTGACTTTTGACTTCCCTAGCCCATGTAGCCTGCAAGTAATAAAATAGACATTAGCCTCGATCGCCGACTTTCATCATATTGGTGAGGCAAAGTTTTTGTAACAAGTTCTACAGAATTGGAACATAGAAAGTCTGTATCCAATAAGCGTTTTTGCGTCTATTTCACCTGTGAAGATTTTATGAATTCTCCGATTCGCTTCCTCATGTGCCCGCCCGACCACTACGACGTAGATTATGTGATCAATCCCTGGATGGAAGGGAATATTCACAAATCCTCCCGCGATCGGGCCGTCGAACAGTGGCAAAATCTTCATCACATCCTCAAAGACCACGCCGTTGTGGATTTGGTCAAACCCCAAAAGGGTTGGCCCGATCTGGTGTTTACCGCTAACGCCGGTCTAGTCTTGGGTCAAAACGTCGTCCTCAGTCGCTTTTACCACAAAGAACGACAAGGGGAAGAACCTTATTTCAAAGAGTGGTTCTCCTCACAAGGCTACACCGTTTACGAACTGCCGAAAGACCTGCCCTTTGAAGGTGCTGGTGACGCCCTGCTAGACCGGGAAGGGCGCTGGTTGTGGGCGGGATACGGCTTCCGATCGGAACTCGACTCCCACCCGTACCTGGCAAAATGGCTCGATATAGAGGTACTTTCGCTGCGGCTTACAGATGAGCGGTTCTATCACCTGGATACCTGCTTCTGTCCTCTGGCTGGCGGCTATTTGCTCTACTATCCACCAGCATTTGATTCTTACTCGAATCGCATGATTGAAATGCGGGTTCCGCCAGAAAAGCGGATTGCTATTGAGGAAGCGGATGCTGTCAATTTCGCTTGTAATGCGGTCAACGTGGATAGCGTTGTCATTATGAACAAGACGAGTGACAGTTTGAAACAGCGCTTGACTGACGCTGGCTTTCAGGTAATACAAACGTCGCTAACGGAATTTCTCAAAGCTGGTGGGGCTGCTAAGTGCCTGACGCTGCGGGTGACGGAACCTGTGGGGACGGAAGTTCACGCCAATGTATCGGTGGAAAGTCGCACGATTCGGATGGAAGGTCACTTGCTGGACTCCGGTCTGATCAGTCGCGCCTTAGACTTGGTTGTGGAAAACGGCGGTAGTTTCCAAGTTCTCAATTTCAATTTGGGAGAACAACGACAAAGTACCTCTTCGGCAGATGTGAAGGTATCGGCTCCTTCTCATGAAATCATGGAAGAGATTATGAGCCTGTTGATCGACTTGGGTGCTTTACCTCCGCCGCAAGAAGTTTGCGATGTCAACACCCAACCTGTCATCCAAAATGGTGTGGCTCCCGATGATTTTTATGTTACTACTATTTATCCGACGGAAGTGCGGGTGAATGGTCAGTGGGTGAAGGTGCAAAATCAGCGCATGGATGGCGCGATCGCAATTACTTACAGCTCTGATAGCCCAGTGGCTCGCTGTAAGCTGCTGCGGGATCTGGAAGTGGGGGAAGACGTAATTGTGGGTGTGGAAGGTATCCGCACGATCCGCAAAACGGAATCCCGCGAACAACGGAATACCCAAGAATTCAGCTTTATGGGGTCAGGTGTTTCCAGCGAACGTCGGGTGGAATTGGTTGTGGAACAAATCGCCTGGGAACTGCGCCAAATTCGCGACCAAAACGGCAAAGTAGTGGTAACGGCAGGGCCGGTAGTAATTCATACTGGCGGTGGCGAACATCTGTCCCATCTGATTCGGGAAGGTTATGTCCAGGCGTTGTTGGGCGGAAATGCGATCGCAGTCCACGACATCGAACAATCCACGATGGGTACATCTTTGGGTGTGGATATGAAACGCGGCGTCGCCGTGCGAGGCGGACACCGACACCACCTGAAGGTAATTAACGCCATCCGTCGCTGCGGTAGTATTCCCAAAGCTGTTGAACTAGGCATGATTGACAACGGGGTGATGTACGAGTGCGTTCGCAACAACATACCATTCGCCCTTGCCGGTTCGATCAGAGATGATGGCCCATTGCCGGATACTCAGATGGATTTGATTAAGGCGCAGGAAGAGTATGCCCGGTTGTTGGAAGGTGCAGACATGATTTTGATGCTGTCTTCCATGCTGCATTCGATCGGTGTGGGCAATATGACACCTGCTGGAGTGAAGATGGTTTGTGTCGATATTAACCCAGCTGTAGTGACGAAATTGAGCGATCGGGGTTCGATCGAATCCGTCGGCGTCGTCACAGATGTCGGATTATTCCTCAGTTTGTTAGTCCAACAATTGGATAAATTGACCAGTCCTTATCGCGCTACTCACACCGTTTAAACAAGTAGGACTTACGCAAAAACCAAGGTTTTGCCCCCCTAGCCCCCCTTAAAAAGGGGGGAACTTCTAAAGTCCCCTTTTTAAGGGGAGCTAGGGGGATCTGAGTGCGTAAGTTTTATATTTGAAAATATTAGAATATTTTCTGTTAATAATTTATTGGTATTTAATTAAAATTTAGACTTGATTGATATTTAGTTTAGTTTGAGTATATTTGAGTTTTGGGGATATTGAACTTTGGACAAAAACGGTGTCTACTGATTGTTGTTCATACTACCGCCATCTCCCACCAACACAAAAGCAGCCCAATAATAAGGATGGGGATACTCGGCTCGTATATCCATCTGAGCTTGACGCAGCGCGATCGCTTTAGTCATCCCAGACCGCAGATGGGTGTAGAATCGCTCCATTAACAATCCTGTTACTTTGTCATCGACGCTCCACAGGCTGGCCATTACACTGGGCGTTCCGGCATAGAGAAAGGCTCTGTTGAGTCCTACCACTTCGTCTCCTTTGCTCAATTCCCCCAGTTGGGTCTGGCAGGCGCTCAAAACTACCAAATTGGTGGCTGATGTCAAATCAAGCCCGTAAATATCATGCACTTCCAAGCGTCCATCATGTCGATCGTCTGGTGCAAGATAGAGGGTACTGAATAAGGGATTGTGGGAATTGTACTTCCCATGCGCCGCTATGTGTAAGATTTCAGCACTTGCAGCTTGGGAGAATATGGCAGTTTCAGTGGCATCTGCACCAACTAGCGGTTGGGTGCCGTAAAGTTGTGTAATAGTATTGACTTCCTGTTCGGCATAATGCAGGGCAGGCAACGGTTCTGTCGTGCTGGGGTTACCTAAAGCTAAAACTTTACCCGTGGAAGGCTTGCGTTTAGAAGGCAGAAAGCGCAATACGCTGGCAGAAGGGAGAGTTACTATGGAGTAATCATCGCACAGATAGCGCTGTCCGTCGGTGAGGGCGGCAAAGGGCAGATAGTGCAAAATGCCGTGAGGGACGATCGCTAAATGGGAAGTGTTCAGGTGAGGTTTAAGTGGGGTGATGAGCCATTCATACAGCTGTTGCAGGTTTTTCGGATACGGGTTGTTTAAATTGGGGAAACGACGAAACGCATCGATTTTCTTGGTCAAATCTTGCCGATTGACGTTAAAGCCAATACACCCGAAACCTTGACTTTTGATGATAAAAGCGAGAGTGAAGTTTTCGGTGACGAAATACTCGATCAGGGTAGTGTCGGGGTCAAGTAAGCTTTGGATTTCATCTAGGGTGGCTACATCAGTGCTGACTAAAGAGGCAATTTCAGGATTTTGCAGTTTAAGTTGGGTTAGCAGCTTGGTGTATTCTTTTTCCCGATCGCTCAATTGTTTTTGCACTTCAACAATCGCTTCTGTGTCTAAGCTGTTATTCAGAGGAGAGCGAAGTTTGACTAAGGCACTACGGAGTGAAGAGATCTGATGTTGGAGCGATCGCTCTTGTTTTAATAGATTAGCCAGTTTGATATGGAGGGATGCCATTTGTGCTTTGAGCCTCTCCTCTTTCTGTAAAACTTTGGCGTTAGCACCAATGCGGAAGTTAATCGGGCCATTTGCTAACTGGTCGAGGAAAGCTCTCGCCCGCGAACGTTCGATGTAGTTAAAGACTTCTTGGAAGCGACTTTCTGTCCTCAGCAGGATGATGAGCTTTTCATAAGTATTTATCTGCTGACTAGCAAAACTGGCTTTCAACTCTTCAATCTTTAGTTCGCGTTGAATAGATTCTGTGACAGAGATCGCCTGTTGATAGAAGCTAATGGCAACTGCTGTATCGCCCTGGCTTTCGTAGACAAGGGCTATATTAGCCAGTGTTAACTGTTCTCCGGCTCTGTTGTTAATTTCCTGCTGAATAGCCAGTGATTGTCGATAATATTCCAGCGCCTTTTCATATTGTTCCCAGATGCGGTAGATTTCCCCAATGTTGTTCAGGGCTGTTCCTTCCCCCGCCCGATCGCCAATTTCCTGCTCGATAACTAATGCCTGCTGGTAGGATTGCAACGCCTGGTGGTGTTGCTCTAGTTCTTGCTGAACTACCCCAATATTGTTATAAAATGTTCCCTTTTCAGTCCCTTGGCCATTTTCCTGTCGGATAAGCAGCGCCTGCTGGTAAAAGCCTAGCGCCCGTTCGTGCTGCCCCAATTTTTGGTAGACTGCACCAATGTTATTGAGCATCACATCTTTCTTTTTCCTTACGCTGAAGTCCGGCAAAATCGCCAGCGCCTGCCGGTAATATTCCAGCGTCTGCTGGTAGTCTCCTATAGATTCGTAAGCTACCCCAATATTGTTGAGAGTACTTGCTTCTCCATTGCGATCGCCGATTTCGAGTTGGAGAGTTAATGCCTGTTGGTAAAATTCCAGCGCCTGTTGGTATTGCCCCAGTTTTTGGTAGAATACCCCAATGTTGTTAAAAGTTTCGGCAACGCTGGTGCGATCCTCACTTTCTTGTGCTATTTCTAGCGCTCGCTGGTAGTATCCTAATGCTTGCTCGTATTGCCCTATTTTTTGGCAGACCATCCCCATGTCATTGAGCGTTTTTACTTTCCTTCTGGGATTTTTGCGCTTCCATATCTTTTGTACTGTTCTCACTGTCTCCCGGTAAACTTTTAGCGCCTGCTTGTATCGTTTTGGTTGCGATGAATTGGCTCTAATATAGAGTTTTTCCCATAAATGTACTATCTCGAAATATAATAATTCTATTTTAATATGAAGTTTTTTCCATAAATGCTTAACCACCGTCTTGGAGTTAAAATAATTAGCTTTATTAGATATTTCCAAAACTAACCCAAAAAACTTTGCTCCGATTGAGTTAATATTTAATTTCTCTGGCTGTTTAATAGGTTTCGTTTTTACTGGGTCATCCGGCCAATTTATAGTCTCTATTCTTAGGAAGGGTGCATACCCAACCTGCGGAGCATATTTTTGGAGATGTCTAATCTTAAATTTGGCTTTCCTGACTCGTTGCGTATCCCCCAAAGTTTCACAGAGACGGAGAGCTTCATGTAGCTGCTGATATTGTCCGTAACGTTTGTTGATTAGAACAAAGTCTAGGAACGCACCAAATAAAGTAAACCCTAATTTAGCTGCTGTTTGGTTTTCTACATCGTGCTGAGCAGACGCCACTTCGTGTGCTTTAGAATAGCAGTAACAGACAGTCAATGGAAATATCGCTATGGTGCTATATAGATCTGCTAGTGCGAGGTAAATAGCTGCTGTTTGGCTTCCTTGTTCTATCGAAACTTTTAGAGTTTCTATCGTTTCAGCGCCGCTACAACCTATCAAACCTTCCAGTGTCTCTATTGCCTCGGCTCTCAAACCATTTTTTAGGTAAAGCTTTGCTAGCGCGAGGGCTTTCTTCTCATCAGTTAATTCTAGGTTAATAACTCGTTCGGCAGCTGATGCTACCAACTGGCATTTATTTTCATCAAGCAGCCGAAATCCCCTTTCAAGAAAGCTTGTCTTAGATAAGAGACCAGAAACCAATTTATAAATATATAAGGTTTCATCCGAGGGGGAAAGTTCAAAAATCTGTTCATAATAATATGGGGCGTCAGCTTCAACAATCACTGAGTAGTGAAATCCGACCTCCAAGGGTGCTTCACCAGCGTAAATCACTTCAGTATTGTTCACCTCAGTTTGCCAGATTATATCTTCGCCACTTACAACACTTACTACATAACGGGTAGCACGGGGTACAGGACACCAGCGTAGCCTCGGCTTGTCAGTTAGTACGAAAGTGGATTCGGGGCTGATCACGGGAACTCTAAATAAATCTTTGTTATAGGAAAAAATTTCGCGGTGGGAAGTTTTCCTCTTTATCCAACTTTGCATTTTTTGTTTTCTCCTTTACAGGTTTAATTAAGCCAGTTCTCTAATTCCTTCATCCGTTCTGTATCCCCCAAAGCTGCAAACTTGTCTCGCGCTTGAGTTAACCAGTGTTTTGCAGCTTCAATGTTCCCAATAGTCTGATAAACTTCTCCCAAACCCGCAGCAGCCACAGCTTGCCCTTCTAAATCCCCAACCGCTACCGAAAGTTCTGCTGCTCTAGAATAGCGAGTCAATGCCAGTCTGCTCAGTCCCACATCCTCGTAGAGTGCGCCCAGCGTAGAGTAAACTGCTGCTGTTTGATTTCCCTGCTTCACCAAAACCTCTAACGTCTCTTGCGCCTCCGCCTTTAATTCATATCCAATATAGAGATGCGCTAAAGCAAGGGCTAGAGCTTCGGAAGCTAAATTCAAGTTAGTTAGTCGCTCTACTGAATAGCGCACAAGAGTTGCTTTGGTTTCATCGAGTAAGCTAAATCCCAGAGACGGCAAATTTTCCTCACAAGAGGATGCACCTGTATCAGTATTGACAATCAATAAATAATCAACTCCCAATTCCAAGGGTGGCTCACCCGGATAAACAATCTCAGTTGCAGTACTTTCCTCCTCCCAAAGCACATCTTCGTCACTCATGACGCTTACTTTGTAACGGGTAGCACCAGGCACCCCATTCCAACGCAAGGTAGGTTTTTCAGTAACTAGGAAAGTGCTGCGGGGGCTGATAATATAAGGAATCAGCGGGTTAATATCGCCTCTCGGCGGGACTTTACGACCACCTCTGGGCTGCGGATTTTCTGGCGGATTGCTATCGGCTAAGTACCATGTTTCACCAGAGGATAATTTTAAAGGAGTTAGATCGGCACAGAGAACGGTTACTGTTGCTCCCGACTCCGCTAGCAGTTCGTCGCCGGGATAAAGCTGAGTCCCAACAAATGTGGGGCAGTAATCCAGCCATCCCTGACGCTTGAGCAGCACTTTACCCTCAGTTTCGACAATCAATCCGGCTGTGGCAGCATTGCTAGCTGTTCCCCGTTCTGCTGTTGCCAAGACTAGACTGAGGACTAGAGGAAAATACCATTTCCATCGGGAGTTCATTTCTTTTCTCCTGCTGCTAACCGTTTGTCAGCTATACCCATCCAAGTGTCCTCATCTGGCTTGTACTGGGAGGCATACTGACGACAACTTTTCCATTTCACCAAAGCTCCTTTCATGTCCCCTTGGGCTTCTAAAACTTGAGCCAACAGACAGTAGGCAGCAGCGCGATCGCCATCGGAGTTAATAGCTATCTGGAGGTGTTCTTTAGCCTCTGGATAGCGATGTTGTTCCAGTCTAGCCCAGCCTAAGTTTTTATGCAAGACATATTTCATTTCTTTAGTAACTTTGGCTTGCTTCATTCCTTGCCCGATTAAGTCAATAGCTGCGGCATAATCTTTTTTCAGAATATACAATCGAGCCAAGTTATTGTATGCTTCAGGTATTCCCCCTTTCGCTGCTATTTGGTATTCGCTGCGGGCGCGATCGAAATCTCGCAAGTTCTCGTAAATAGCTCCCCGATTGTAGTAAGCTTCTGCAAAATCTGGGTCAAACCTAAGTGCCGTATTGAAGTTTAAAAGAGCCTGATTTGGTTGATTGGCAAGGTAATCTTCTACTCCGCGATCGTTGTAAGCAATAGCAATCCGAGGCAACCCAAACCGCCATCCAAAAAGCGCTAGTAGAAACAAAGCTACTAAAGAGAACTGAATTCTCCGACGGGTGTGCGATCGCTTGGTTATTGGTGCTATCTTAACAGAAGGAAGACTCGGCTCTAAATCGCTCACACCTGATTCTATCGCTCTCAGACATTCTAAAATCAGATTAGCATTTTGAGGTCGCTGTCCTGGAAAAGTAGCCATCAAGTAATCGAGCAAATTAGCAAACGATTCCGATATCTGAGGAGCATCTTCTCGCCAAATTAATTCACCCGTTTGAGAGTTTTTAATAAACTTGAGGGGATGTTTGCCTGTTAGTAAATGAACAAAGGTACGCCCTAATGCAAAAAAATCTGATTGCAGCACGGCTTCTCCTTCGGATTGCTCTACTGGCGTATAACCTGGAGAATTAATTCCTGTTACCCCCTTTTCGTCTAATTTTTCCAAATAAGTTTCCGTAACTTCTCGCACCGCACCAAAGTCAATCAGTACTAACTGTCCATCCGGTTTCAGCATGATATTAGATGGCTTGATATCCCGATGAAAATACTGCTGACTGTGGACTTTATCCAAAATTTCTGCTAGCTGTTTTAACCAGTCAATCGCTTGTTCTTGGGAGATATGTTGCTCGCAACTGAGCCAATCTTGCAAATTTGCACCATCAATTTTTTCCATTACTAAGCAGTGTAATGGCTCTAGGTTTCCTTCGGGTAAAAAGGTGAAATAACCATCTGACTCTACTTTGGGAATTCCCGGATGACGCAGTTGACTTAATACTTCGGCTTCTCGCTGAAATAGGGAAACCGCTTTTGGATAGTTTGTCAGCAAAATTTTTATAACTTTTAATTTTCCGCCATCATCCACCTCGAAAGTAAGACCAAAACCGCCTTTACCTAACTGTCGAGTGACAAGATAGCGCTCTTGCAGTTGCATTCCCGATCGAATTATGTTTGCGGCAATTGAAAACATACTTTTGTAATAAAAATTAAAAATCAATGAGATATTATAAATTGCCTTTTAATGCACCCTGTCTGATTACTACACAATCTTAAATCTCATGCACAGATGGCAGTTAATTTAACAACGAGAATAATGAGTTTTCACATACTTCATCACCATCGGCTGAAGAGTAAAAGAAGTTTCGTTTTCTTCTTTTACTTTTTCAATCAAAGACTTTCGTTCTAAGGATTCCAATGCTTTAATTAATTGAGATGACGAAATTTCTTCCTGGATATTACTTCGCAATTGAGAAATAGTTCTTGAAGTTAAACTCATTGATATTCCGTACATAAGTTCTTTTTCTAATTCCGATAAACGATGAAATTGCTGATATAACAAATATTCAAAATCTCCCAAAAATAGGGTGTTCTGCATTAAAAAATCAGAAATACTTCCGCCAAATAAATCGTGAATTGTTGCCGCCACTATTTTTAATGCTAAAGGATTACCTCTATATGGTTGAATCAGTTCTGACCATAGGTTTTCTTCATGCAAACCTTTCTCTTTGAGGATATCTCGTGTGGCTTCTCCCAAACCAGTTAATTTTAAAGAACGAACCAATAGGTTTGGGCCTTCTAATGCTGCAATTACTCCGGGTTTCTCTCGGCTAGTCAAGACTAAGCAGCTATGATGCTGCGATTCACCTACCCGCTTGATTAACTCACCATAAACCTCATACCCTTTTCGATATTGACCAGCCATTTTGCAAGTGCCTAAAACAGGTTCCCAATTATCTAATATCAGCAAACATCGGTGTTTTTGCAAACAATCGATTAAATGGGAAACGCTACCTTCAAAGCTGGAATTTAACTCGGTTTTCTGCTGATTAGATAAGAACTGAATTAAGTCATATAAAAGATGTTCGATCGATGGCGCATCATGCAAACTTCGCCAGATAAGAAACTCAAATTCATCCTGAATTTGTGCGGCAATCTTCGCCGCTAGAGACGTTTTACCAATTCCTCCCATCCCCACCAGCGCGATCAAACGGCAACGATTCTTTACAATCCATTCCTCTAGCGTCGCCAATTCTTCTAGGCGTCCGTAGAAAACAGACACATCGGGTGCGCTATCCCAATCTTGACACCGAACTCGATCGCGATCGACTATATCCTCCCAATTGAGTCCCAAAACTTCGCAGTAAGCGTGAAAAGCATCTGTATTAATGGGACACTTCCCAGCCAAAAACCGACTCCAAGTGCCTTCAGAGATGCCATCGGCTAGATATCCCTTATTTTCCCAGTTTATTCCCAAAACCAGGCTTGCTTCCTCTAGCCATTTGCGATCGCTTACGGGCCACCCCCTTTTAGTTCTGGCTTGTCTAATTTTCGCGAGTCCCTGCTGAGAAGCTTTGAGAGTAGGCATACGTATATACTGACTGGACATTTGTCAAGATCAATTCTACACTAGCGGAGACAGAAGCAAACTGATCTAGCGAACCCCATTGGCGATCGAATAGCTTTGAATACATAACCGAAAAATGCTTAAATTTTCAACAACTTTTTCTAAAAAACTACTTTTAGTTACGGGTAGTTCTGGGTGTAATACAGTCTGTGGAAAGTTTCTGTGTTCTCAATAACCACAAATTTCTGCGGACTTCATGGCCTAATTTAACCTTTTGCAATCCAGCAGGATATGGACAAATCTATGCAACCATTTGAATCTACCGGACTATTCACCCATCTTAACCAATTTGCTATCAATCAAAATTCAGACTTGATTGATATTCAGGGAAATCTTCAGCCATTTAATCAGATGGGAGTAGGCTATCAGAATATTGCCTTTATCGATCCAACAGTAAAAGATTATCAAAGTCTGATTGCCGGAATCGTTCCCAACACTGAAATTGTACTCCTCGACCCCACGCGAGATGGAGTAGAACAAATTACCCAAATATTAGCCGATCGCACAGAAGTCAGTAGCGCCCACATCATCACTCACGGCGGGGAAGCTAGCTTGCAGTTGGGGACGGCACAACTAAGTTTGGCAAACCTGGATGAATATCGCGCCTCTTTGGAACAGTGGAAAAACGCCCTAACACCTGATGCAGACATTCTCCTATATGGTTGCAATGTGGCAGCCGGAGAGAAAGGAACTGCCTTTGTGCAATCTCTCAGTCAGATAACCGATGCAGATATCGCCGCTTCCGATGACTTAACAGGAAGTGCAGCATTAGGCGGAAACTGGGAATTTGAAGTAAAAACCGGGGAAATTGAAGCAACGCTAGCCCTGGAAGCAGAAACAATGGCGAGCTATAACTCTGTTCTGCTTACTTTTAGTCCTGCTACCCAGTTTGGCACGGGAGTACAACCCCAGTCTGTCACAGCACACGACTTCAACGGAGATGGACATCTTGACCTAGCCCTTCCCACCCGTGCTTCTGGCGCTGTCTCTATCTTATTAGGAGATAGCACAGGTAACTTTGGCAAAGCCACTAACTTTAACGCAGGACAATACCCCTTTGATGTTGCCGTAGGAAACTTTAACAATGACAGCTTTCCCGATATAGCCGCAGCGAATTGGGGTACTAGCAACGTTTCCATCCTGTTAGGGGATGGTACGGGTAGCTTTCAAGCGGCTACTAACTTTAGCGTCGGGTTAAGTCCTTGGTCTGTAGAAGCGGGTGATTTTAACGCTGACGGCAAGCTTGACCTAGCCACAGCGAACATTGATTCTAACAACGTTTCCATCCTGTTAGGAGATGGTACAGGTAGCTTTAAAGCGGCTACCAACTTTAGTGTCGGGTTACGACCTCAGTTCGTTGGAGTGGGTGACTTCAACGCAGACAGCAAGCTTGACCTAGCTACAGCCAACTTTAACTCAAATAATGTTTCTATTTTGTTGGGGACAGGTACGGGCAGCTTTGGTACTGCTACCAACTTTAGTGTAGGGTCGAGTCCATACGCGCTGGCTGTAAGTGACTTGAACGCAGACGGCAAGGCTGATTTAGCTGTAGCAAATGAAGGCTCTAGCAACGTTTCTGTCTTGTTGGGTACAGGTACGGGCAGCTTTGGTGGGGCTACCAACTTTAGTGTAGGGTCTGGGCCGCGTTTTGTCGCTGTGGGAGACCTTAACGCAGATGGTAAGCTCGATCTAGCTACAGCCAACCTTAACTCAGACAATGTTTCCGTTTTGTTGGGAACAGGTACGGGCAGTTTTGACCCTGCCACGAACTTTAGCACGGGGGCAGGGACAGGGCCGTGGACGGTGGCGATAAGCGACTTGAATAAGGACGGCGCACCGGATTTGGCTACGCCGAACTATTGGACGAACAATGTCTCAGTTCTGCTCAATAATACGTCTTTAGTGAATTTTGGTGCTGCTAGTTATAGCGGTACAGAAGGCAGCAGCGATACGGTAGTTAATATTCCGGTTACTCTCAGCGCTACTTCCGGTACTGATGTAACTGTGCCAATTGTAATTAACAATGGCAGCACTGCTACAGAAGGCGCTGGCAATGATTACACTCTTGCAACTACTTCTGTTACTTTCGCAGCGGGTGCTACTGGTGCTGCATTAACTCAGAATGTTGCTGTTACTATTAAGCCTGACAATATTCCTGAAAATGATGAAAAGCTAGTTCTCGATTTTGGCACAATTACTGCTGCTGCTGCGGGTACAACCAAACAAACTACGCTAACTATTGCGGCGAATGATGCTGTTGATTACGCCGTTAGTGCTGGTGTTGCCAATATTCCTGAAGCTAATAGCGGCACAACTCCCATTACTTTCACGGTTATTCGTAGCGGTGGGATTGATGCAGCGAGTAAAGTAGATTTTGCCATTGGTGGTACTGCTACTAATAACAGCGATTACAACAATATTAGCGGAACTTCTGGCGCAACTTCTACAACTGGCACGATTAACTTTGCTGCGGGTGAAATGCAAAAAACAATCGCCATGAATATTGTTGGTGATACGGCATTTGAACCAGAGGAAACAGTCATTGTTAATTTATCGAATCCGGTAGCACCTGGGCAGACTCCGACAATTTCCACTGCTAGTGCGACAACTACTGTTAATAATGATGATACTCAGCCTCAACCAGGTACTTTGCAATTCAGTGCGGCTAATTTCAGCGTACCAGAAGGGAATAGCGGCGGTTTTGTAAATGCGACAGCAGTTACCGTTAATCGTACAGGTGGTAGCAGTGGTGCAGTAAGCGTGCAGGCGCGAGTTAATCTGAATAATCCGGGTACTGCTAATAATCCAGGTAGTCCTAACCCGAATGATTACAACAATAATATCTTTCCGATTACTGTTAACTTTGCCGATGGGGATACTGCTGCTAAAACGGTAATTATTCCCATCAATGGCGATACTACGGTTGAACCCGATGAAACAGTGAATTTGGAGTTAATTCCTGGGAGTGTTACAGGTGGGGCGACCATTGGCAGTCAGGATAGGGCGATTTTGACGATTAGTAATGATGATAATGCGGGTATTTTACAATTTAGTGCGGCTAATTTCAGCGTGCCAGAAGGCAATAGCGGCGGTTTTGTAAATGCGACGGCAGTTACGGTTAATCGTACAGGTGGTAGCAATGGTGCGGTAAGCGCAGTTGTATGGGCTAATCCAAATCTGGGTACTGCTAACTTCTCGGATTTCGGCAACAATTCTTCGATAGTTAACTTTGCTGATGGGGATACTGCTGCTAAGACAGTAGTTCTTCTCATTAATGGCGATACTGTGGTCGAACCAGATGAAACAATGATGTGGGAGTTCGTACCTGGGAGTGTTAGAGGTGGGGCGACTATTGGCAGCCAGAATACAACAACTTTGACGATTATTAATGATGAGCCTTTTGATGAAATCAATGCCGGGTTGCCTGGTATTTTCAGCGATTCTGCTGTTTGGGGAGATTACGACAATGATGGCAAATTGGATATCCTACTCACAGGCAGCAGTCCTTCAGGCAGCAGTCCTTCAGGCAGAATCGCCAAAGTATACCGCAACACGGGTAATGGCTTTATCGATATCAATGCCGGGTTGACTGGTGTTGACAACGGTTCTGCCGCTTGGGGAGATTATGACAACGATGGAAAATTGGATATCCTACTTACGGGTGCCACTGCAGGTTCAGGTAGCATCGCCAAAGTGTACCGTAACACGGGCAATGGCTTTATCGACATCAATGCCGGGTTGCCTGGTGTTGAGCAGAGTTCCGTTGCCTGGGGAGATTACGACAATGATGGTAAATTGGATATCCTACTCACGGGTGCCACTGTAGGTTCAGGCCTCATCGCTAAAGTGTACCGCAACACGGGTAATGCCTTTACCGACATCAATGCTGGTTTGACTGGTAGTTTCCACAGTTCAGCTGCTTGGGGAGATTACAACAATGATGGCAAATTGGATATCCTACTTACGGACAGCGGTAATTCAAGTTCAGGCTTGACCACCAAAGTGTACCGCAACACAGGTAATGGTTTTACCGATATCAATGCTGGGTTGCCTTCTATTTACTACAGTTCAGCTGCTTGGGGAGATTACGACAACGATGGCAAATTGGATATCCTACTTACGGGTGCCACTGCAGGTTCAGGCTTCATCACTAAAGTGTACCGAAATACAGGCAATGGCTTTAGCGACATCAATGCCAATTTGACTGGTGTTAGCCAAGGTTCCGCTGCTTGGGGAGATTACGACAACGATGGCAAATTGGATATCCTACTTATGGGTTACATTGGTTCAGGCAGCGGTATCACCAAATTGTACCGTAACACGGGCAGTGGCTTTACCGATAGCAATATCGGGTTGCCTTCTACTAACTCTAATCTCGTTGCTTGGGGAGATTACGACAATGATGGCAAATTGGATATGGTATTTACAGACCACTCCAGTGGCCTCATCAAATTGTACCGTAACAAAACCCTGACAGCTAACACTCCACCCACTACACCCACAGGGCTCTCTTCTACAATTTCTGACACAGCAGTCACCTTAAACTGGAATCCGGCAACTGATGCTCAAACTCCCACTACTGGTTTAGGTTATAACCTGCGCGTCGGCACTACTCCAGGGGGTAACGATGTTTTTGCCCCGATGTCTCTCAACACGGGTTATCGGCAAGTACCCCAACTGGGCAATACCAACATGAAAACCAGTTGGCAGCTGAACAATTTAACTCCCGGACAAACTTATTACTGGAGTGTGCAAGGGATTGATAGTGCTTGGGCGGGTTCACCCTTTGCGACAGAAGGAAGTTTTACTGCTGTCAACCCCACCCCATCCACTGTTAGCATTACTGCCACAGATGCCGAGGCAGGTGAAGCAGTTAGCGGACAAACCCCCAATCCCGGACAATTCAGTTTAACTCGTACTGGCAATTTATCTGCGCCACTAACAGTTAATTACACCACTAGCGGTACTGCTACCAATAGCACTGATTACAACAATCTTCCCGGTAGCATTACATTCGGAGCAAATCAATCTACAGCTACACTACCGATTAATGTCATCAATGACAATTTGGTAGAAGGCAGCGAAACGGCGACAGTTACGATTACCCCAGATAATGCCTACACTCTTGATGCTAAGAACAAGGCTACCGTTTTTATGGCCGATACAATTACCGTTCCCCAAACCATCAACAGCGCCTTAAGTAATACTGACCCCAATAATCTCACCCGTTCTGGCAGCTACCGAGATGATTATCGCCTGACGGGAGTAACGCCGGGACAACAGGTGCAACTCAATCTGAATGCGCCATTTAATGCTTACTTACAATTGGTGAATGCAGACACGGGTGCGGTAATTGCTGAAAACGATGACTCCAATGGAATCAATTCCCAACTCACCTTTACCGCGCAATCGGGTATTAATTACCTAGCGCGAGTCACCAGTTATGCTGGCAATGCCACAGGTAACTACAGCTTAATTACCAGTATCCCAACCCCATCCACGGTTAATATTACTACCACAGATGCCGAGGCAGCTGAAGCAGCTAACGGACAAACCGCCAATCCCGGACAATTCAGTTTAACTCGTACTGGCAATTTATCTGCGCCACTCACAGTTAAATACACTACTTCCGGTACTGCTACTAATAGCACTGATTACAACAATCTCCCTGGTAGCATCACTTTCGGTGCAAATCAATCTACATTTACTCTGCCGATTAATGTCATCAATGACAATTTGGTAGAAGGCAGCGAAACGGCGACAGTTACGATTACCCCAGATAATGCCTACACTCTTGATGCTAAGAACAAGGCTACCGTTTTTATTGCCGATACAATTAGCGTTCCCCAAACCATCAACAGTACCTTAAGTAATACCGACCCCGATAATCCCACCCTTTCTGGCAAGTACCGAGATGATTATCGTCTGACGGGAGTAACGCCGGGACAACAGGTGCAACTCAATCTTAATGCGCCATTTAATGCTTACTTACAATTGGTGAATGCAGATACGGGTCAGGTAATTGCTGAAAACGATGACTCCAATGGAATCAATTCCCAACTCACCTTTACCGCGCAATCGGGTATTAATTACCTAGCGCGAGTCACCAGTTATGCTGGCAATGCCACAGGTAACTACAGCTTAATTACCAGTATTATCCCCACTGTTACTATCAGTGCTACAGATGCCAATGCTGCTGAAGTTCGGAGGGGACGAACCCCCGACCCAGGAGTTTTCGCCATTAGTCGTACTGGTAGCACAGCCAATCCGCTAACAATCAATTACACTACCAGTGGTAATGCCAGCAATGGTATTGATTACAATTATCTCAATGGCACGATCGTCATCCCAGCAGGTCAAAGTAGCGCTAATCTACCTATCAATGTAATCGATGACAGGCGACGAGAACCTGTTGAAATTGCGATCGTTACTTTAGCGGCGAATAGCGCTTACGCGATCGGCACTGCTAACAATGCTGCCGTCACAATTAGAGATAACGATCCCTTTTTCCTTAACTTTTTCCTTAACCGCGCTAATGCTAGGCTTGACTCTTCTTCCCTGTTGGATTCCGAGTTTTATCTCCAACAAAACAGAGATGTAGCAGATGCAGTTGCTAATCAAGTTTTCCCGAATGCTTTAGCACATTTCAGCCGATTTGGTTACGCTGAAGGTCGCAATCCCAGTTCAGTATTTGCTACTGACTACCTGAATGAAAATCCAGATGTGGAGGCAGCTGTTGCTAAAGGCGAATACCGCACGGGTTTCGAGCATTTTATCAAGAGTGGTGTCGCTGAAGGACGCGAACCTGCACCTGAGTTTAGGGACTTAGAAACAGTTTATCTTGCCCAAAATTCCGATGTAGCAAAAGCAGTACACGATCGAAAATTAGGCAGTGGGATAGAACATTTAATTAAATTCGGTGCAGCTGAAGGTCGCGACCCTTTTAATTTATTTAATGTTCTGTCCGAAACCTTCGATCCCGATTTTTATCTGGCTCAAAACCAAGATGTAAAGGATGCGATCGATCGAGGAGAATTCCGCGATAGCTGGGAACATTTCGTTAAATTGGGAAGGTTTGAAAGTCGCGATCCCAGCATTGTTTTCAGCAACTTTTCCTATCTTAAAGAAAACCAAGATGTTGCTGCCGCAGTTTCTCAAGGAAAATTCCAAAATGGGTTTGACCATTACCTAAAATTCGGTTTTCTAGAGAAACGCAAATCGAATGATTTGTCCGTTCCTCTTTTCTTTTAATCGGGCGAAATGGGGAATAAAAAGAATTCTAATTCTTCATTCCCCATTTCCATAAGGTATAGCAACCGATGAAAGTCGGTTAAGCCATAAATCTGGGGCCGGGGCTAGGGGCGAAGCATTCGGGCATATAATTTATTGGTTAAAACCTTATATTTACTACCCGAATGCTTCGCCCCTACTGCCCTAATCGACGAGAGCGGTTGCTATACATCAGAAGTGCTGAGTACGTCAAAAATTAGCACGGATTGGTGAGATGCGATCGCTCTCCCACTTTCACTTCGCTTATACAGACCAAGGCGCAGGCGTTGCATTCGGGCATAAAAATTGTTGAAGAAAAGCGATCGCGTAGCGTGCCGTAGGCATATCGCTTATACAGACCAAGGCGCAGGCGTTGCATTCGGGCATAAAAATTGTTGAAGAAAAGCGATCGCGAGTGCGTGCCGTAGGCATATCGCTTACTCCCCGAATGCTTCGCCCCTACTCACACATCGGATTGTTTTTTTGTCAATTTATTATACTGGACTGGCACTCTAGCAAGGCAAGGTGACGATAAAGGTGGTGCCTACTCCAACTTCGCTCTCTACAGCGATCGCACCACCGTGTAAATCAACTGCCTTTTTGACAATTGTCAGTCCTAAACCATTCCCGGCAATTCCACTTACATTTGTACATCTATGGAACGGTTCAAATAGTTTCTCTAGATCTTCTTCGGGAATGCCGATACCGTCATCTCGGACGCGGAAAATCACTGCTGAGGATTCTTGATTGGGAAATTCTTTTTTGCTCTTTTCAATCTCTAATTCCAAGGTAATTGTGCCACCGTTTGGTGAATATTTGATGGCATTGGAGATCAAGTTGGACAGAATGTGCTGTAGTAGTCGTTGATCCAGCGTTGCAACGATAACACCTGATGAAACAAAATTTAACTGGTGTTTGCTTTCAGTGCTTAATTTCATCTTTTCGACTAGAAATTGGCAAAATTCCGAGAAATTAAGCGGTGCTGGATTAAACTTTAATTGATCGGCTTCCGCTCGACCGATCATCAGCATATCCTCAATCAATTGGTTCATATTCTGCGTAGCTGATTGAATCAAACGGAGACATTTTAGTTTGCTTTCATCATCCCACCGACTGCGATTAAATTCGAGCAATTTGGTAGAGGCTACGATCGCAGTCAATGGGTTGCGTAATTCGTGGGCTGCCATTGCCACATATTTGTTTTGGCGACCCGCTTGTTCTTGTGCAATTTGCCGTAGTTGTTCTGAATTTTCTAGAGCTTGCTGCATTTTATTTTCTAATTCGTGTCGGTGAATGGCAATTTCAATATTTGCTTGTAAATCTTTTTGGTGGAAGGGTTTGAGAATATAGCCGAATGGATCTGTAAGCTTGGCTCTATGCAAGGTTTTTTCATCTGCATAAGCTGTCAAGAACACAATTGGGATATTAAAACGATTCCGAATTTCTTCGGCAGCTATTACGCCGTCTATATCTCCTTCCAAAACAATATCCATCAGTACTAAATCGGGTTTGGTATGTTCTGCTCGTTCAATTGCTTCTTCGCCGGTTGTGACAATATCTGTTACTATATATCCCAACTTTTTTAATCTGACTGCCACGTCTTCGGCTACGATAATTTCATCTTCTACAATTAAGATTTTTTTATTAGTCATTACATTAAAACCTCCGGCGGTAATTTAATTCAGCAAAGGTAATTTTAAACGCTGTCCCCTGATGGCTATCAATTTCGAGAACTCCCTTTAGCTGGCGTGTCAGTATACGGACTAATCGCAAACCAAGTGTTTCGGTGGTTTCTAGGTTAAAATTAGGTGGTAATCCGATGCCATTATCACTGATACTTAAGTGAAATTGCTTAGAAGCCCGTTGACTAAATTGAATGCCAACTTCACCTTTACTGCCTTGGGGAAAAGCATATTTCAGTGAATTGGAAACCAGTTCATTAATAATTAAACCACAGGGTATGGCTGTTTCTATATTAAAATAAATCGGGGCAACGTTAAGATTGAGGTGAATACCATTATTGGTGCAGCCGAAAGACTGTAATAGATTAGCCACCAAGCTTTGAATGTATTCGGCCAGATCGATTCGGTCTAAATGCTCGGATTGATATAATTGCTCGTGGATGAGCGCCATTGAAGAGATGCGGTTTTGGCTTTCTCTAAATAGATCGATCGCCAGGGCGTCATTGAGAGATTGGGATTGCAATTCGAGTAGGCTGGAAATAACCTGCATATTGTTTTTGACGCGATGGTGAACTTCTTTGAGAAGTATTTCTTTCTCTTGCAGCGAAGCTTTGATTTGCGCTTCGGCTAACTTGCGATCGGTAATATCCTCAGCAATCCCCGCCGTGCGGTAAACTTTGCCAAATTCATCTTTAATTGGAAAAGATCGGTCCCAAATCCAGCGAATTGAACCATCGGGCCGCACAATCCGATATTCCACACTCGTGGACTCTCCCCACACTTGTCTGGACATTTTGGCTAACACGGTTTCCCGGTCTTCTGGATCGATCGAATCTATCCAGGATTGCAGCGAGGCATACAGTTGCTCGGAAGGGCGTCCCCAGATTTGTTCGTAAGCTGGACTCACGTACAGTATCTCTTTGCCCTCTGGGGACAGAAGCCAGAAGACATCTTGAACATTTTCTGCCAGCTGGCGAAATCGCTCTTCACTTTCGCGCAGAGCTTCCTCAGCTCGTTTGCGCTCTGTAATATCTCGCAAGGAAACAACATAAACTGATTCTCCTTCCCATTGGACTGGGACTACAGACATTTCCCCAATAGAAATTTCCCCTCTAGATCTAATAATGCCCAATTCTACTGTGTTACTTACTGCGATCGGCAAGCCAAATTCTTGACCGATGAGGTCTTCTGGCTGGCGGTTAAAAAGCTTTCCAGCGGCGGGATTGGCAAAAAGGACGTTGCCAAAGCGATCGACAATTAACAAACCATCTAACAGATTGGCAACAATAGTATGCAGTCGGGCTTCGCTCTCAAACAAGTTGGCGATAATTTTTTGCAGTCGCGCCTCATTTTCTCCCAACGCCTGTTGGGCTCGTTTGCGTCCGCTGATATCTTCCACAACATTAATAAAATACTTCGGCTCACCCGCATGACCACGCAAAAGCGATACCGTCAGATTGACCCAGACAGGAAAACCATCTTTACGGATGAAGCGCTTCTCCATCGAGTAAGTCTCAATTTCCCCCGCCCATATTTGGCGGTAATTTACTAGGTTGTCTGAAATATCATCGGGGTGGGTAATCTCTTGGAAAGTCTTTTGTTGCAGTTCCTCTACTGTATATCCTACAATATCTGCAAACTTTTGATTGACTAGGAAATACTGACCGGATAGCAATACCTGTGCTATACCGACCGCCGCCTGATTGAAAATGCTGCGGAATCGCTCCTCGCTTTCCCGCAACTGCGCTTCTACCCGCCGTCGATCGATAATTTCTTCTCGAAGCAACGCATTAGCAACCTTTAATTCAGCTGTCCTATGCTCTACTTTGATTTCTAATTCTTCTTTCGCCTGTTGCAGTGCTGCTTCTGCCTCTTTTCGCTCTGTTTCTTGCAAGTCCCCAGAGGATTGCAGACACTCAGTAATGTCGATGTTATGTTGTAATTCGGATGTTTCTTCGTCACCAAATTTGGGTAAGTTTTCCATAGTATAGCTAGGGGCTAGGGTCAGAAGGGGCTAGGGTCAGAAGGGGCAATCAAGAGTTTCAGGAATTAAAAACGTCCTAACTGCCGATAAGGTTGCTATATGAGCGATATTTAGAAATTTTCTGTTGTTATCCTTGGTTAATTTTTTACCGCAGATGAAGACTCTGGAACGCAGATGAACGCAGATCTGGATCTGGATCGATCGGGTCTTTCGGAATTATTATGCTAATGTTCTTTATGAACATTATTGTAGGAACACGGCATCATAAATATGTCGGTCATACAAAAGATTTAATTACGCCGTGTCCAAAGCAGTTTATTTGACACTTCCGTTGCACTCCCCACTCCCCACTCAGTACTCAGCACTCCTGAAAGAACGATCGCGTAAAAAATTTAACCCAAATAAAATTGCGGCAATGGTTCCAGAGACGTTTATTTCTCCTGCTACTATCTTTTCCATCACTTTGGCAACTGGAATTAATTGTACTTCAATGTCTTCTGTGATATCCAGCTGCTGCTTGCCAGATAAATGCACATTTTCGGCGATAAACAGGTGAATTTTATTGGTATCTTTGATAGGATTATCGTATATGGTTGCGAGTTTAATCATTTGGTCTGCAACATAACCCGTCTCTTCTTTTAGTTCCCGATGTGCTGCTGCTTCGCCGCTCTCTATTGCGGGGTCAAACCCCCCAGCCGGAAGTTCTAACAAAATTTCACCGATGGCGTGTCTATATTGACGAACAAAAACAAGCTCTTGGTTTTGGGTGACAGGAAATACTAAGGCTATATCCGGTCTGACAATGACAAAAAAATCGTCAATGATTTTGCCGTTGGGCAATTCTATTTCATCTTGCCTGATTTTTACCCATTCGTTGTCAAAGACGAGGTTAGATTTGAGGATTTGCCACTTTTCGATCATTGCTAATTCGATTTTGGATTGATATGGTGTTCGGTTACATCTTTAGTACATGAGTGAGATCGTTCAATTGTCTGTTGTTATCTTTGGTTAAATTTTACCGCAGATGTAGGCAGATGAACGCAGATAAACGCAGATAAGAATAAGAACAGGATTTTTTTAGTTAACCAATTCGTAAGGAAATGATATGATTTTTCAATGGTCGGTCATTGTGTATATACCAATGACTAATGACTACTGACTAATACGGAACCATTCGGCGATGCCATCTGCGATCGCATCCGCCATTTTCTGTCGATCCTGGGGATTCATTACGGATTCAAATTCAACCGGATTGCTCATAAAACCCAGTTCTAGCAATACTGATGGTGCTGTTGCTGGGCGAGTTAGGGCCAGGTTATCCCAAAAGACGCCGTAGGAAGGACGCCCCAATTTTTGGACTACATACTTGTGTATAAAGATGGCAAAACTATGAGCTTGGGGATGATACCAAAAGGCGGCAAATCCCTTGGTATTCTGAGCGTCTCCATCGTCGGGTAAGGAGTTGTGGTGGATGGAGATAGCGATCGCAGGTTGGAGTCGATCGATCGCCTGTACCCGGTCTTGCAGGGACAATTCGCGATCGTCCTCCCGCGTCATATACACATTTGCGCCAAGCGCCACCAGTCTGTCTCGCAGCAGCTTTGATATGGCAAGATTGACATCTTTTTCCAAATAACCGTTTGGCCCCGATGCGCCAGATTCTTTGCCGCCATGTCCCGGATCGAGAAGTATTTCAATCCCCGATAAAGACTTTTCTTCTCTCTCTTTAGTCCCCCCCGTAGACGGGGGGGAAACAGGGGGGGTTCTTGTGGGCGAGTGTCGCACAGACAGCACCAAATTTGTGCGATCGTATTTCATCTGATAACCCCATTGCTGTTGGGATTTCAGATTAAAAGTATATTGCACTTGACCGGGTGCTACCTGTTGCCAATCTAGACGAGAAATAATGGGGTCGTCATCAAGGCGAATGATATCCGTTTGCGCGGTAGTGTTGTAAAGAGTGAGGGTGAGAGTGCTAGAACCCTGCTGCACGCTTACCGGCACAGGCACTTGTAAGGGAAACACGATTTCTGTCGCACCGGGAACCTGGCGGACGCGGAGAGTGCGAATAATCGAACGGGGTGGCACAGCACCTGGGATAATGCGAATTTCCTTATCCTCAATCCAACCGCCATAATCGAGTCGCAACCACTTTCCCTCACGTCCCGTTACCGTTGCTTGCGTCCCTTTGGGCAAAGGGGTCAGACGAGAATAATCGCTACTTGGGCCAGTGCGTGCGATCGCATTATCTACAATTACTTCTGCAATCTCTAGCTGCGTCGGCGATAAGATTTCCACATTTCCCTGCGCCATCTGAGTTGTCGTTTTGCCATTCATTGTCAGCTGAAATTCGGCACGCCCTAACTTTCCGGGCGAGTTAGCTGTAGCGCAACCTTGATATTGACCCGTAACAGACTGGGAATTGGTTGTGTATTGTCCTGTTAATGCCGCAAAATTTGAGGGTACATCTGCAACTGGCGACTGCGGCATCAGGGGAATGGTTTGATTTCCCAGTTTAACAGAGACGGTGGCGTTGGGAGGTGCTAGAGCGCTAAAACAAATCATTTCACCCGGCAATTTAGCAATATCCACCCCCGGTTTTAGCGAATCTTTCCCAAACGCCAACCCCACCGGCAGATTTGGTAGTGTTGACAAGCGCGTCACTTCGATCTGGCGTTGCTGATTTCCATACCGTAACGTAAAGATATTGTCTCCCTCTCGCAGCGGAAAACTAGGCGCAAAATGCCCCGCCGGACTCCTCTCAATTGCTTTGCCATTCACCAACACATTTCCCCCTGCTGGTGCGCTTCCCAGAAAAAAGATCTGGTTAGAAGTTGTTTGGTAATTGGCCGGTGGAAAGGCCACATAAAGAGATTGTTCTGCCAAAGCTGAATATGCGATTAAAGTTAGCAATGTAACTAATACTAATATTTTTCTCATTTTTCTGTACGTTGTCAGTTGTTTTTTGTCACTCACCACTCACCCTTGACCAATATTTGTTGGCAATCCATCTATGCTTTTTTGGTTTTTTTCTTGCCAATAGTCAACAATTCCTTGTTTTCCCTTTTTATTTGCCCATTCTACCAGCGTTTTTCTTTCTTCCTTAAGTTCGTACATGGGTACGCCATATCCGCAAGATGTTTGTACAGACTCAACATCAAGCACAACAATTTGACGTTCTCCCGGTGTCGGCTCAAATAGAGAGTAAAATTTGTGCCATTCTTGATGTGTGGAGCTAATTACACGGCCTTGTCCGTAGATACGCAAAATCAAGGGCCGATCGGAAAAACTGCAAAACATAATTGTCATCCGTCCATTTTCATTTAAATGCGCCGCCGTTTCATTGCCACTCCCAGTTAAATCGAGATAAGCCACTGTTTTATTATCAATACAGCGAAAGGTATCACACCCCTTTGGCGAGAGATTAATTCTGCCCGTTATTGGTGCAGTTGCCGTGAAAAATACTTTTTGTTCTTCAATAAAATTACGTAAGTCTTCATTCAACTCCGAGTAGAACTTAGCCATTTCAAAAAAACCTCCTCATTGGTCATATCATATCCGGTAGCATCGGTTACATAAAAAATTCCTGTGATTATTCTTATCGGCGTCCATCTGCGTTCCAGAGTCTTCATCTGCGGTAAAATTTAACCAACGATGACAACAGACAATTTGATGATATCACCGAAAATTTAGCTAATATGGTTGAAAAAGCTTTTTGCCAGCTTTTAGATGCTATCGTATCTTCTAGACTGTAGCTCGGTTAATAGCTGACTGTTCGCGCAGAAAGCTAAGAGTGTGGCACAATTAACGGGGTGGTTTGCAAGAACGCTTTAATTTTCAGCATATTATGACCAAGTTTGTCTTTGTCACAGGCGGTGTAGTCTCCAGTATCGGCAAGGGAATTGTCGCCGCCAGTCTGGGGCGGTTGCTGAAATCGCGCGATTATTCCGTCTCGATTCTGAAACTTGACCCTTATATTAATGTCGATCCGGGAACGATGAGTCCCTACCAGCACGGGGAAGTATTTGTCACTGAAGATGGTGCCGAAACAGACCTGGACTTGGGACACTACGAGCGCTTCACGGATACGTCCATGTCTCGCCTCAACAGTGTGACGACAGGTTCGATTTACCAGGCGGTTATCAATAAAGAGCGTCGGGGCGACTATATGGGGGGTACGGTTCAGGTAATTCCCCATATCACGAACGAGATTAAAGAGCGTATACAGAGAGTAGCTAAAAATACCAATCCAGATGTGGTAATTACGGAAATTGGGGGTACGGTTGGGGACATTGAATCGTTACCTTTCATGGAAGCTATCCGCCAGTTACGTAAGGATGTGGGGCGGCAGAACGTGCTGTACGTCCACGTAACGCTGGTGCCTTGGATTGCTGCGGCGGGGGAGATGAAAACTAAGCCGACGCAGCATTCGGTGAAGGAATTGCGATCGATTGGGATTCAACCGGATATTTTAGTTTGTCGGTGCGATCGGCCCATACCGCAAGGACTCAAAAACAAACTATCAGAATTCTGCGACGTGCCGCTAGAATGCGTAATCGCGGCTCAAGATGCTAACAGCATCTACGAAGTGCCGTTGATGTTAGAACGAGAAGGACTGGCACAGCAAGCGCTAGACATCCTGCAACTAGAGCAGCGTCAACCAGACTTAAAACAGTGGCAAACCCTGGTAGATCATCTTTATTCTCCCACTAAGCGAATTGAGATTGCGATCGTTGGTAAATACGTCCGATTAAGCGATGCTTACCTGTCGATGGGAGAAGCTTTGCGCCATGCTGCGATCGAATTCTCCCTCGACCTGAACGTCAGGTGGGTCAACTCAGAAGACATCGAAGTCAATGGTGCCCAGAAATATTTAGAGGGCGTAAATGGCATCGTCGTACCGGGAGGTTTTGGTAACCGTGGGGTAGATGGTAAGATTGCCGCAGTGAAATATGCCCGCGAAAACAATATTCCCTTCTTAGGTTTATGCTTGGGGATGCAGTGTTCCGTGGTTGAGTGGGCGCGTAACCTTGCTGGTTTAGAAAATGCCAACAGCGCTGAGTTTGCCCCCGATACACCCAATCCAGTCATCAACCTGTTGCCAGAACAGCAGGATGTCGTCGATTTAGGCGGCACCATGAGGCTGGGTCTTTATCCTTGCCGTTTGGCACTCAATACCCTAGCTTACCGTCTTTATCAGCACGAAGTGATTTACGAACGCCACCGGCATAGGTACGAATTTAACAATGCCTATCGCAACCTGTTTCTGGAAAGCGGATATGCAATTAGCGGCACCTCTCCCGACGGGCGCTTAGTAGAAATTATCGAACTCCCCAACCACCCCTTCTTCATTGCCACACAATTTCACCCAGAGTTTCAATCTCGGCCCAGCACTCCCCATCCTTTGTTTAAAGGATTTATCCAAGCCGCGTTAGCCCTGCGTTCGGTTGGCGAAGTCCCTCCCCAGGATATACTTTCTGTAAAAGAGGAGGCTCACGCCGACGCTCAAACCACCCCATCCCTGAATACTTCGGCAATATCCTAGCTATGTTCGGCAGTCGATCCCTTCAAACAGCTATGCCCTAATACCTCTAGTGCAGCATATTCACTTCATACTCGGCAACGGCAAACATTTGGATATGTTCTACGAAATTGTAGAATTTTGTAGATAAGGATGCGATCGATAATGTTAAAGATTCCTAGAGCGCCAATTCAGTATTCGCGATAGAAGATGAGAAACCGGGTTTCTTTGTTTGTCAAGGTCGATATTTCGTTGCTCTAACCCACAGAAACCCGGTTTCTGGCATTACGGAATCGGTGTTCTAGGGCGAAACTGCGGTTGTGAGGAGAGCCTGTGGCGTATTGGATCAAAATTAATTACGAGAGGAAAGAGTATGTAATCGATCTCGACCGAGTTTGTACTTTTTCTTACGAGCTGAACGGCAGGATCACTTTTTGGTTGCCAGATAGTTCCTTTCCGATCGTCATTAACCCGCAAGGCCACCCAGAAGCTCATCAAAAAGTGCTGTCCTACATCCAAGAAGCGACGGGACACGATTTTGAGTCTTACTGGGTAAAAATTTACTACGAGAGGAATGATTATCTCATCAACCTCAAGTTTATCAGTACTTTTTCTTGCGAGCAGAACGGCCGAATAACTTTTTGGTTACCAGATAATGCCATGCCAATTGTGATCCACCCTCAAACCAACTTGGAGGCTTATGAAAAAGTAATTAGCTATATCAAACAGATAACAGGTTACACCCTACCTTGACACTACCCACCTCTGGAATCTAGAATCTTCTTATCTGCGTTAATCTGCGTTCCAGAGTCTTCATCTGCGGTAAAAATTTAACCAACGATGACAACAGAAAAGTTGACGAGATCGCTCTTATGCTACTGAAACGATCCAAATCTTATCCTAAATTAATTTAAAAATTTCTCCCAAGCCAATTTAGCAGCACCAACCATCCCCGCTTGATTGCCTAATTCTGCTACTAATAGTTGCAAAAGTGCGCGGGAACTTGCCAAAACCCGACGATTTATTTCTGCCATAGCGGTAGGGAAGAAAAACTCCGCACTGGCACTTACTCCGCCGCCAATGATAATTGCTTCCGGGGTCAGAACATAGATCAAACTTGCCAACCCAGCACCCAGATCTCGTCCGTAACTTTCCCAGAATTCTAAAGCTACGCGATCGCCTGCTTTGGCCCGTCGCCCCAGTTCCTCCGGTTCTAAACCCGTCCGGCGTCGAATTGCCTGTACCGAAACATATTGCTCCAAAGAACCTCGATTGCCGCTATTGCATTCTGGGCCATCCGGGTTCAAAGTAATTAACCCCAACTCGCCACCTGCACCTTGATGACCTGTAAATAGCTTCCCATCAAGGATAATCGCACCACCCACTCCCGTTCCCAATGTCAGCAAAATCATGTTACTAAACCGGCGACCCGCGCCTAACCAAGCTTCTCCCAACCCAGCGCAGTTGGCATCGTTAGCCAGAATTGTCGGTAAACCTGTCTTTGCCTCTAACCAGTCAGCTAGGGGAACATCCTTCCATCCCGCCAGGTTAATCGCTACTCTGGCAATGCGTCCAGCGGCATCCGCAGGGCCTGGTGTGCCAAGGCCGATCGCTTTTACTTCACTTCCGCCGCAGGCAGTTACTGCGTGTGCGATCGCCTCTACAACTGCTTCCGGTGTCGCCGGTTGCGGCGTTGGCACAGTCAACGACTGCAAGCAAGTTCCATCTTCTTGGAACCGTCCCAGTTTAATTGCTGTTCCGCCTAAATCGATGCCCAATACTTGAGGCGCTGACTGTTGCTGAGTTAAAAGATTGGAGTCTGTTCCCATGCTGAAATTTTTGCAGATATTTGTTGCTAATCTGCAATTCTAAAGGAATTTAAGAAATTTTGAAATTCCCGTTGCGCTTGTTGGTAAGCCGTCCTTTTTTGGTTTAATACAGCTTGAGACACTTGTTTATCTTCAAATTGCTTTTTCGCCAACTCAAACTCGAGCTTTTTGATTTGAAAATTTTGTTGTCTGGTGGTACCTTCCACGGCTCCAACCCAATTGGTAAAGCCCAAAGTTTGGGTTTCGACATCGGTGTTGCCTACGCTAGCGATCGCCCGCTGTCCCAAAGCCGTTTTGCTTTTTTCTGTCAGCGTCCGAAAGCTCGTTAGGGCTCCTTGGATCTGCTTGATTCTCGTCAGTGAATTTTCCAAAGAAAATCTTTCATTTAAGGTAATATCGATCGGTTCATCGGGATTGATACGTTGATTGGCTCGCTGGGCAATTGTTGTTTGTACTGCATTCACAGCCGGATTGGAAACAGCCTCCAATAGCCCAGCTACCGCGATGGTCAGCGTCAAACAACTAAGAGCAGCAAGCAAAGAAATTTTAATTTTCATCCAAAAATACCCCCGGACAACTTAGTCACCAAGCTATTCGACTAATTAGGAAATTTCTAGTTCCTAATTCCTTTTCGCAATCGGGGATTGACAAACTCCGTTAATCCTTCTCCCAGCAAAGATAATCCTACAACCATGAGAGTAAGAGCTAAACCTGGAAACAAGGTTGTCCACCAAATGCCGACAGGCAAAGCTTCCAAAGCTAATTTTAAATCGTGACCCCATTCTGGCACTTCATCGGGGAGTCCCAACCCCAAAAAGCCTAAGCCTCCCAACGTTAAAATGGCATCGGCGCTGTTGAGGGTAAACAGCACGGGTACGCTTTGAATTACGTTCAGAAATAGGTAGCGAGATAAAACAGTCCAAGTGTCGGCACCCATCGCCTGCGCTGCTTCGATAAACAGTTCTGTTTTGACGCTAACGGTGTGGTTGCGAACCACGCGGTAGTATTGAGGAATGTAGGAGATGCTGAGTGCGATCGCAGCATTCAACACTCCCCGCCCCACCACAAAAGCCAGCGTCACCGACAGTAACAACCCCGGCAAAGTATAAATTGTATCCATTACAAACAGCAGCACGCGATCGAGCCTGCCGCCCAAATAACCGCTAACTAAACCCAGCGGCACACCAATTATCAGACTGAGTGTTGTTGCTAAAATCACCACTTGCAGCGCCGCTTGGCTGCCAAACAGCGTCCGCGAGAAAACATCGTAGCCTTGGCGACTGGTGCCAAACCAATGTTTCCACGAAGGCGCTTCGTGTATCGGATTACTCAAAGATTCTGTCGGATTTGGCAACCATCCCCAGGCTTGAAATGTGGGAGCTAAGATAGCTACCAATACAAAAAACAAAGTAATTACTAATCCGACAGCCATCAGTTGCATTGACAGACTGGGCCGATCGAAAAAACGTAAAAATCGGGGAAATGTTCGTTTCGTAACAGTCATTAATTTTGGTTATCTAAGAATTCTTTAATGTTTATTTAAACGCCCAAAGTCCAGTTTCTAACTGGATAGCTCGTTTGCTGCCGAGACTATCAGTTGTAGATAATGGAATAGTTTGTGCCGCCGCATTCTTAATGGATAACTCATTTTCATCTGCCAAAATTACTCGCGATTGGATTCGAGGCAAAATAACTTGCCACTGGATTGGAATTAGTTCTCCCAATAAGATAATTTCTGGTTCATCGGCCATATCTAAATTATGTTCGGAGAAAATATTCATAATTATAGCCGAAAAAATGTCATTTGCTTCTTCCTCATCAATATCGGTAGTATCTATCAGCAAGGATACGTAATTATTGTACGGATGATTTAGAAGCGATAGAATCAATGGTTGCAAATTTTTATATAGAGAATCTTCTGATGTAGACCAATCGGGAAAAACAATTAAGTTTATCTCTCTCAATTTTGGTAATATAGAATACAATTTTTCCGTAATATCCGAACTAATGGTATCAGATAGGGGCGTTCCATAGGTCAAATTTTCTGGTGAAAGATTTAAGTTCAAATTAAACGAATTGGAAACTTTGGTTAGCTCGATCGCCACAATTCCGTTGGCAAAAGGCCAAGGCCAACTGTATTCAACATTCCTCAATTCTTCTTCTTCCACTTGTACCCAAAGATGACGCGGATTTTCAACCCATAACTCGGTGGCAATTCTTTTTAAGAAGTTTTTCGATATAGCCCGATCGGGAATTTGGTATTTAGTTGAGAGAAGATTGAGATATTCTTGACTAAACTGGATGTACCATCTGCCATTCAAGATTTTTCCAAACGGAACTGTAATTAGCGCTTTGCCTCCTACATTTAGTAAGTCGTATATTTTGGCGATCGCTTTCAGAGGGGCTTCTAAATTTTCCGAGTCAGTTGTCACCTGATTTTTTTCTTGGCCTACGTGCTCTACTGTAGAAATACTAATGATAACATCATATTTTACCATCTCTGGTAAATCCATTAAATCTATATTATCTACCCCACTGACAACTTCATATTTATCTACTATTTTCCTCGGTCTTAGACCTACATAATCACTCAGAGAATTTTCGTAATTTTGAAGTACATTTCCAACTTCTAAGACCTTGGTTTTATTTTCTATCTTAGTGAAAAACTCAAATGCTATGGGAACTTCAATCGTTCTTTCCGCTATATTATTGTAGGCAATTCGATTGTAATAAACTGGTTTGCCGTTCAATATAAAAGTTTCTTTCCACTGCATTGTTTTACTTAAATTATTGGCCAATAAAGGAATGTCGCTTTCTGCTTAACTTTGCTCATGTTTCTAAATTTAATCGCTAAAATCGGCATCTGTCAACTTTAAGAGAGCTTCAGTTACCCGTCTCAACACATCTTCCCAATCACCAGACCGATTCTGCCGAAATAAGCGCATACTGGGATACCAAGGGCTGTCATCTCGCCCGCTCATCCATCGCCAGTCGTGGCTAAAGGATAAAAGCAGCCATACTGGCTTGCCCAACGCCCCAGCTAGATGAGCAACAGAGGTATCTATACTAACGATTAGATCGAGCTGGTCTATCACCGCAGCAGTATCGGCGAAATCATGAAGTTGACTGCTCAAATCCTGGAGCGGTACTTGACAGGAAAATTGAGCTAATTCTGCCACAGAAGGCCCTTTTTGCAAACTGTAGAAAGCAGCGCCGGGTGTATTTAAAAGGCTCGCGAAGTGGTTTAAAGAACACGATCTGTTGCGATCGTCTGGATGTTCGGGATTTCCAGCCCATACAATCCCCACTTTCCGACAAGTTTCAGGAGGTGTCTCAAGTCTAACGCTAAGGGGTTCTAAAGGGCTTAAGTAGGGAATTTGGGCTGGTAGTGTTTCTAGGGTTGTCCCTAAGATATAGGGCAGGCTGAGGAGTGGAGCCTGGACATCAAACTCAGGTAACGTTGTTTCTCTAGCTACTACCTTTTCGATAGCAGTAACTGTTGTCAGTAATTTGACAAGCGGCTGGTGACATTCAACTATCACATGACCAACAAGCTGTGCGACTAGAGGTGCATAGCGAATGAACTGAATTGTATCCCCAAAACCCTGTTCAGCATGAAGCAGGATTGTACCACTTTCAAGGGTTGAACCATCCCAAAGGGGTTGAGCAAAAGGACGGGCTGGGGTCTTCTCCCGTCGCCAGCGCCATTCGTATTCAGCAAATCCACGTTTATAGTCTCCGATCTGAAGCAGTAGTAATGCGCGGTTCCAGTTAGCTTCCACATAATCCGGATCGATTTCAATGGCCCGATTGTAGGAAGCTATAGCTTTCTCGAAGTCATGCTTTTTCAAAAAACGAAGACCAAGGTTGTTGTGAGCAATAGCGTTGTTCGGCTCCAAGACAATACCTTGTTGGAAGCAAGCGATCGCCTCTTCTAATTTGCCCTGCGCTTGCAAGGCAGTACCCAGATTGTTGTAAGTCAAAGCGTCGCTGGGATCTAAGGTAAGGGCTTGCTGGTAGCAAGCGATCGCCTCTTCTAACTTGCCCTGCGCCTGAAAGGCTTGGCCCATATTGTTGAGAGCCGCAGCAGAATTAGGATTGAGGGTAAGAAATTGTTGATAGTAAGCGATCGCTTCTTCTAATTTCTCCTGCTGTTGAAATACAATAGCCAGGTGATAGTAGGTTATAGCGTCGTCAGGATCGAGGGTAAGACCTTGCTGGTAGTATGCGATCGCCTCCTCTAGCTTACCCTGATTGAAGACAGCATTGCCTAAATTTTTATACGCTACACTATGGTTTGGATGCTGTTCTATTATTTGCAAATAAATCTTTTCTGCTTGTTCGTATTTACCTGACTCTAGTCGCTCAAGTGCCTCTGCTTCTAATACCTTAATTAGTTCTTCTGTCCGCTCGTCAACTTGAGCGGCATCTCCCTCTACGATCGCTGATAACCAGCAAGCTTGCCCTTCTAATTCTTCTCCTTGAAGAACCCAGGCTAGCCCTAATTTCCAATAGTTAGACAAAACTAGGGGATTGGCTTCTATACATTGCGCGTATAGAGCTACAGCCTCAGCATATTTGTCTTGAGCCAAACACTCTGCCGCCTGGATCTGCAAATCAACAAATTTCATGTTGGTGAATGGTAAATCTGTAATGGGTAATAACCTCATGGCACTAAGATAACTGGAAAAATCATCGTTTGTCGGGTATGGGAGATGGAAATGAACTTGCTTTCTCTAAGCCCATTGCCCCATTCTAAGGGAAATTGTCTTAACGAACGTACCATTTGGTGATTGGCCTTTTCCTTACATACCACCAATTAATATAAAAGTCAATAGCTATTTACCGTAAATTTGTTTTAAAAGGGTGTTATAAATAAGAACGACTCACTGTAGTAACCATTGAGCAATATTTTTTGGTAAAATCAATCTTTTAACATCCTATCCATCCATCTGCCTGCGGAGACATCGATTATGAAAGCACTTGCCAAATTAATTAGTCCCTACGAGCTAGAAAAATTTTTAACAGAAAATTGGACGAAAAAAGCAGTTGTAATTTCCAGTGAAGAATCCCAAAGATTTAAGCATCTTTTTTCGTGGGAAAAGCTAACATATCTACTTAATTTTTATCCACTTAGCTATCCCACCTTAGAATTAGTATTAAACGGTAAGCATTTAGATAGGGAAGACCCTAAAGCGAATCTTATACAGCGATGTCAACAAGGAGCCACTCTAATCGTAAATGCGCTACATCAAATAATTCCAGAAATAGCAGAATTAAGTTCGGAAATTAGCCACGAATTAGGCCATCCAATAAATAATTGCACCGCTTTTTGTTCTTGGCCTAGAAAAGGAGGTTTTACATCCCACTTTGATATCCTAGAGGGCTTCATACTACAAATAGATGGCAGGAAAGAATGGCACATATTTGAGGATACAATTAAATACCCTTTGCCAGGGGAAAGATCTAATGTATTCTCACCTCCTGATGGAAAGCCGTATTTGACCTGCGTCTTAAATCCGGGTGATGTTCTTTACGTACCGCGAGGACACTGGCATTACGCACTTGCTCTCGATGAACCATCTTTACATCTAAGTGTTGGAGTAATTTGCCGATCGGGTGTTGACTTTCTGGATTGGTTGGTTAGAGAGTTGCGGCAGAGGGAAGCTTGGCGTAAAAGTATGCCATTAATGACAGGAGAGGATGACTATGGCGTTGGGTCTAACTACATAGACGGCTTATTTCAAGACTTGGTTGAGTTCTTTGTTTCATCCGATCGGGATATTGCATCTGAGTATATCGAATATTTAGCCCGGTTATCAATGCCATTTGAGAAATACTCATTGCCAAGTCAAGCTGGATTTAATGTTTTTCCTAGCGGAATTAACACAAAGTTTAAAATCCTAAAGTTTCAGCGATTCGGAATCTATGAATTAAATGATGGAGAGGGTTGTCGAATCAAATTTGGTCACAAGCAAATAGATTTGAATGGTCTAACTCGCTCTTTCGTTGAGGATTTATTGAGTAGAGATAGCTTTACGGCTAGCGAATTCTCAAGCTGGTTACCAGGTTGCGATTGGGAAACTGATATTGTTCCTCTTCTGTCTACATTAGTAAATGCAGGAGTTATTTGGGTTGACACAAGTTTGTATGGCTAATAGGTAATAACAAATCCGGGTTGGTTACCCCCTTTAATTTTTGGTCTAAACATTGTAGAGACGTTTCATGGAACGTCTCTACAGCCTAGAGACATAAAGGGGGTAATCGTTGCGGATTTGGTATTATAGCAACCGCTCTCGTCGGTTAAGCCATAAATCTGGGGAGGGGGCTAGGGGCTAGGGGCGAAGCATTCGGGCATATAATTTATTGGTTAAAACCGAAGATTTACTACCCGAATGCTTCGCCCCTACTGCCCTAATCGACGAGAGCGGTTGCTATAGTCATCTATAGATATTGTTCAATCAGCTGGCGGTATTGGCTTTTTGGCTTAATACCTTTGAGTTCAGTCAAAAGCTCCTTGTTTTTGAAGAACTGGATTGTGGGTGTTCCTGTCACACCAGCATTTTCGGCAATTTCTGGATCTTGCTCAATGTCAATCTCGACAAAGTGCATTTTGCCGTCAAATTCATCCACCACCTTGTCTAAAATGGGTTTGAGGGTGTGACAAGGGCCGCAATGGGGTGAGACGTATTTGACCATGAGCAAGCGATCGCTATCGTGAAACAACTTCCGCAGAGCATAGCCCCCCCTGTAGCGCGTCCCCTCCGGTTTAAACTCCGATTCTTCCTCAGCCTCGGTTTTCTTCGCAGCTGCTGGAGTATCAGGTCTTTCAGAAGCAGGCGTTTGATGAAATTCTTGGATTAGGCCATTTGTTGAGAGCCACCGTTCTGCCAGCATCGCCGCCATACAGCCAGTACCGGCAGCAGTAATCGCCTGACGAAACTCGTGGTCTTGCACATCGCCAGCCGCATAGACGCCCTCCACGCTCGTTTCTACACCGTCCTTGGTGACAATGTAACCTACTTCGTCGAGTTCTATCTGCCCCTTAAACAAAAACGTATTGGGAGTGTGACCGATCGCATAAAACAACCCCTTCACCGTCAGCGTACTTTCCTCGCCAGTCTGAGTATTGCGGATTTTCAGCCCATTCATGCGATCGGCCTCACCCACCACATCGATCGGCTGGCTGTTCCAGTGAACCGTAATTTTCGGGTTGTTCAGCACCCGATCCTGCATCGCTTTACTGGCACGCATCCGATCGCCCCGCACCAGCATATGCACGCGAGAACCATACTTAGTCAGGTAAATCGATTCTTCCGCCGCCGAGTCACCCCCTCCGATCACCGCCAGTTCAGCGCCGTGGAAAATGGGAGTAGCCCCATCGCAAATAGCGCAGGCAGAGATACCCCGGCTCCAAAACTGATGCTCACTGGGTAATCCCAAGCGTTTTGCTGTAGCACCTGTGGCAACAATCACACTGTGAGTTTTAACTTCCCGCTCTTCAGAACGTACAACAAAAGGACGCACGCTTAAGTCAACGGAAATCACATCCTCAGTGACTAACTCAGCCCCCCACCGCTGTGCCTGAGCCTTCATCCTATCCATTAATTCTGGCCCGGCAATCCCTTCCGGAAAGCCCGGAAAATTCTCCACTTCAGTTGTCGTCATCAGCTGTCCACCGGGCAACCCCCCAGCTTGAAAGCCTTCAAACACAAAGGGTTTCAGGTTGGCTCTCGCCGCATAGATAGCCGCTGTATAGCCCGCAGGCCCAGAGCCAATAATCACCAAATTCTCTACCGTCGGGTTTGCCATTTAAAATAAACTCATAACGACTACGACTAATATAGCATAAAGTTTTGTAACATCATTTCGATCGATCTGAGCAAGTAATTTTTCCTCGTCACCAAGGTAGAGCCAGCAAAAAGTGGCCAGTAATGTTAATTTTGACTAAAAACGGTAAGCTAGTTAATAACTTTTCTTCAATTCGTTTTGCGAATAGAAAACCGGAGATCTACATAATGGATGAACAAGCATTAAATTCTCTAGAAAAAATTCGTCAGCAATTTGATGTAGCACCTTATCCAAGAATTCCTTTGGAAGATTATCCAAATGACATGAAATATCTTACCCTCTACAACATAGTGACAGCTTACTACCTAAGATACAAAAAAGTTGTAGAGACTCAAGAAAGAGTAATTTTAGATGCAGGCTGTGGCAGTGGGTTCAAATCCTTAGCCTTGGCCGTCGCCAATCCTGGGGCAAAAATCGTAGGTATTGACCTTTCAGAAGAATCTGTTAAATTAGCAAAAGAGCGCTTAAAATATCACGGCATTAAAAACGTAGACTTTTATCCTCTCTCTATCTATGATTTACCCAAACTGGGGATAGAATTTCACTACATTCACTGCGACGATACTTTGTACCTGCTGCCCGACATAGTTACTGGATTGCAAGCAATGAAGTCAGTGCTAAAAGCAGAGGGAATCATCCGTGCTAACCTCCATAGTTTAAGAGCAAGAATAGATGTTTTTGCGGCTCAAGAAATGTTTCGTTTGATGGGATTGATGGATGAGAATCCCCAAGAATTGGAGATAGAATTAGTTCGAGAAACGATGAAAGCTTTGAAAGATAATGTTCTTCTCAAGGCAAACACCTGGAGACCTGAGTTCGATCGAAACGAAGAGCGGATTCTAATGAATTATTTATTTCAGGGCGATCGCGGCTACACCATCCCAGAAATGTTTTCCGCCTTAAAAGCAGCTGACTTAGAGTTTGTCAGCATGGTGAATTGGCCGCAGTGGGACTTGATGGATTTGTTCAAAGAGCCAGACGACTTGCCGATGTTTCTAGGAATAAGCTTACCGAACCTTACGGTGGAAGAGCGGCTGCATTTATTTGAACTTTTGCATCCTATCCACCGCCTGCTTGACTTTTGGTGCGCTCACCCCAACACATCTGCCCCTCCGAGCCCTGTAGCTGAGTGGACGGATGAGGACTGGCGGGGGGTTCAGGTGTATATGCACCCTAGCCTGAGAGTGCCAGAAGTCAAACAACAGATGTACGCCTGCGCGATCGATCTCAAAATGTTTGAAATCGGTAGGTATCTAGCATTTGCTAAAGATCCCACCTTGTTGATAGACAGTACCCTAACTGCGATGCTTCTTCCCCTGTTGGAGGAAACGCAGTCCATACCGTCACTGGTGCAAAACTGGCTGCAAGTGCGACCCCTACATCCGGTCACCCTAGATCCGATTCACGAACAAGCAGCCTTTCAATCTGTTAAGCAACTGCTCATTTCCCTAGAACAGATTGGGTTTGTACTTCTGGAACAAGTCTCTAGCCAAAACTGAGCATACTCAAAAGCAGAATTTTTTATAATTCGATTTGAGTGAATTGTCAAAATTAACCATAAGGAGAGCTTCACAATGGAAGATAAAGCATCTGATTCAATAGAGAAAATGCGTCAGCAATTTGAGAATTCACCTTATCCCAGAATTCCCTTGGATAATTACCCAAATGACATTAAATTTCTCTATATCCATAACATAGTAACTCCCTACTACCTGAGATACAAAAAAATTATAGAAACTGAAGGGAAGGTGATTTTGGACGCAGGCTGTGGCAGTGGCTACAAAGCTCTAGCCTTAGCGGTAGCCAATCCCGGCGCAAAAATTGTGGGGATTGACATATCAGAAGAATCTATTAAACTGGCAAAACAGCGCTTGCAGTATCACGGGTTTGAAAACGCCGAATTTTATGTTCTCTCAATCGCGGATTTACCCAACCTTGGTCTAGAATTTGATTACATTAACAATGACGAAGTATTGTATCTTCTCCCCGATCCAGGTGCCGGATTACGGGCTATGAGGTCTGTTTTAAAGCCAGATGGAATCATCCGTGCCAATCTCCATAGTTTACTACAGAGAGCCAAGTTTTTTCGCTCTCAAGAAGTGTTTAAAATGATGGGATTGATGGATGAAAATCCCCAGGAAATGGAAATAGAATTAGTTCGAGAAACTATGAAATCTTTGAAAGATAATGTTCTTCTCAAGGCAACCACCTGGAGACCTGCGTTCGATCGAAGCGAAGAGCGGATTCTGATGAATTATTTATTTCAGGGCGATCGCGGCTACACCATCCCACAAATGTTTTCCGCCTTAAGAATAGCTGACCTAGAGTTGATGTGCATGGTGAATTGGCCGTACTGGGACTTGATGGATTTGTTCAAAGAGCCAGACGACTTACCAGTGTTTCTAGGCATCAGCTTACCAGACCTTTCGGTGGAAGAGCAGCTGCATTTATTTGAACTGTTGCATCCTATCCACCGCCTGCTTGACTTTTGGTGTACTCACCCCAACACAGCCAACCCGGTTGAGCCAGTTGATGAGTGGACAGGATCTGACTGGCAAGAAGCTTTGGTACATCTGCATCCTCAGCTCTTGAGAACGGAAGAACTCAAACAAGAGTTGGTTGCCGGTGTGACTAACATCAGAAGGATTGAAATCAGTAAATATCTGCCATTTGCCAAAGATCCGAACCTGGGAATAGAAAGTACAGCAGCAGCCTGCATCTTACCCCTGTTGTCGGGGCCACAGTCGATCGAAGTATTGGTGAAGCGCTGGAAACAAGTCAGACCTGTAAATCCGGTGACCCTAGAGCCTTACGGTGACGAAGAAGCCTTCGAGACTGTCAAACAGCTACTAACTACCCTGGAAAAGGTAGGGTATGTACTCCTAGAACGTCCCGGCCAAGAGAGTTTGTAGAATTCTGTGACAGTTAATTGAGAAAATTGAGCAAAAAGAGAGCATCAAAATGGAAGATAGAGCATCTGATTCACTAGATAAAATTCGTCAGCAATTTGACACAGCCCCTTATCCAAGAGTTCCATTGGATTATTACCCAAATGACCTTAAATGGCTTTATGTCCATAACATAGTAACTGCTTACTACCTTAGATACAAAAGAGTTATAGAAACTGAAGGTAAGGTGATTTTAGACGCTGGCTGTGGCAGTGGCTACAAAACCCTAGAATTGGCGGTAGCCAATCCAGGAGCCAAAATTGTGGGCATTGACATATCAGAAGAATCTATTAAACTGGCAAGACAGCGCTTGCAGTATCACGGATTTGAAGCTGAATTCTACACTTTATCTATTGAGAATTTGCCAGAGCTTGGTATTAAATTTGACTACATTAACAACGACGAAGTATTGTATCTTTTGCCCGATCCAGTTGCCGGATTGCAGGCAATGAAGTCGGTTCTCAAAGCAGATGGAGTCATTCGGACTAATCTCCATAGTTCACTACAGCGGGTTCATTATTATAGGGCTCAACAAGTCTTTAAAATGATGGGGCTTATGGATGAAAATCCCAGAGAATTGGAGATTGACCTGGTTCGGGACACGATGAAAGCTTTGAAAGATAATGTCTCTCTGAAGGTATACACCTGGGAACCTGAGTCCGAGAATGACGAAGAAGGGTTGCTGATGAATTATTTATTCCAGGAAGATAAAGGCTACACTGTTCCAGAAATGTTTTCAGCTTTGAGATCTGCTGACTTAGAGTTTGTTAGTATGGTGAATCCGACGAGTTGGGACTTGATGGAGCTGTTCAAAGAGCCAGACAACTTGCCGGTGTTTCTGGGAACGAGCTTACCTACTCTTTCCGTGGAAGAGCGACTGCACCTATTTGAACTGTTGCATCCTGTCAACCGCCTGCTTGACTTTTGGTGTGGGCACCTCAACTCAGCTTCCCCGGTAGTGCCAGTTGATGAGTGGACGATGGCAGACTGGCAAGAAGCTCTGGTGCATATCCATCCTGGGCTGAGAACCCCAGAAATCAAAAAAGAAATGGTTACCTGCGTTAGCGACATTATATTGATGGAGATCGGCAAATATCTGCCTTTTCTCAAAGACCCCATCTTTTTGATGGACACTACAGTGACAGCGTGCGTCTTACCCCTCCAAGAGGGGCCACAGCCGATCGGGGCACTGGTGGAGCGATGGAAACAAGTCAGACCTGTAAATCCTGCCACCTTACAGCCGATCGAGGAAAACGAAGCCTTTGAGATGGTCAAGCAGATACTGACTACCCTGGAGCAGATCGGGTATGTACTTCTGGAACGCAGACTAGGAAAGGGTTGACGCACCGAAAAAAAAATTTTTTCATGCAGGTGATATGAAATTGAAGGAAGGTGGGTAAGTTATATGTATAAGGCAGAAGACACCCACCTAGAGCTGAAGGAAAAACCTCTCATGAATACTACATTTAAAACCAAGTTACTGTTACACCTCAACCAAAAGAAACAACAGACAGGCGAACAAGGTTTCACCCTAATTGAACTGTTGGTAGTTATCATTATTATTGGTATTCTTGCCGCTATTGCCTTGCCATCCTTCCTTAACCAAGCAAACAAAGGTAAGCAGGCCGAAGCTAAGCAGTATACCAGTTCAGTCAACAAAGGTCAGCAAGCCTACTACACCGAGTTCGGTAGCTTTGTAACAGGTACCGACGACCCGGCCTGGAATAGTTTAGGAGTTGGCATCAAAACTCAAACCACTAACTACGCTTACAAAATCGTTGCGAACGCTGTTCAAGCCGATGTCTTGGCAACCCAAAATGGTGACTCTCTGAAGAAGGCTCTCAAGCCGTACACCGGAGGTGTACGTCTGGTAGGTACCGGAGACAAAACCACGCAGGCAGTAGTGTGTGAAGGTCTGGCTAACACAGATCCCACCACCACAGCGGGAGGTGACGCTGAAGGAATCAAGTGCGGTACTGGCATGACTCCTCTCAAGTAAAAGAGCCATCCTATCTGGAATGGTTGTTGCCTGAATCAACTCAAGTTTTTGACAAAGTGGGTAGTGAAAGTATACGCTACTCACTTTGTTTTTTAAGCTTGAACCAAAAGAAGCTCTATACTGTACCTGTCAAGGGCATTGCCCACCCTACTTATACTTGCTATCTTAAGCAATTCATCTCCCGTTAAGCTGTGCTGTAACGGGAGATGAATTGCGACCAACTAATAAATTGAGCGATAGCGAATCAGTTTTTTACTTGGCCTTGATTTTCTACATAATGCTTTAACTGCTCAACTGTTACACCACCACAACTAGCAACGAAATAAGAACCAGTCCAAAAATAAGGCTTACCGTAAAAATACCTTTGAGCAAGACTTGGATTCTATGAGCGTATGAGCCTGCTACTAACTGTTTTTAGGTTGCAGATCAAAGTTGATAGTGGCTTGTCGGGTTTGTAGTCAATCAGTAAATGTACATGATCTGATTCGCCATTAAACTCCAATAAATCACAATCCCACTTCCTAAGTGTATCAACAAATATTTCTTGTCGCCTCGTCAGTATTTCCTTGCTGATAGCTTTTTTACGGTACTTCACAACCAATACAATATGAGCGTTAAGTTTGTAAACAGACCTAAATCCGTGATGATACATGGTTGACGACTAATAGCGGCAAGTAGTATAATAGCAGTTGTTGAGTACCAGTTCCCTGATGCTAAATGTTTTGAAGGTAAGAATTTATCCAAACAAAGAACAGCAAACAGCCCTAGCTAAAAACTTTGGCTGCTGCCGTGTTGTTTGGAATTATTACCTTAATAAAACCAATACTCAGGCTCAAGAAACAGGAAAAGGGTTGAGTTATTGCGACATGGCGAAAGACTTAACCCAACTCAAAAAGCTGGCTGATTATTCCTGGTTGTCAGAAGCTACTGCTGCCACATTACAGCAATCATTGAAGAATCTAGAATCAGCATTCAAGAACTTCTTTGAACATCGTGCTAAATTTCCTAAATTCAAGAGTAAGCATGGTAAACAATCGCTTCGATATCCTGAAAGTTGCTCAATAAAAGGTAGCGGCCTCAAACTTCCTAAGCTAGGAATTGTCAAAGCTAAAATCTCAAAACCTGTTAATGGCAAGATTAAATCTGTCACCGTTTCCAAAACAAGCACAGATAAATATTTTGCCGCTATCTTGTTTGAGGTTGAAGATGTACAACCTGCTAAAGAAGGTGAAATTTCGGGCATCGATTTAGGATTAAATAGTTTGGTAACAGTGTTTGACGGTAAAACCTACTACAAAGTTGACCCAATCAAACCTACCAGAAAGTACGCTAAACGTCTAAAACGTAGGCAGCAGGCTTTATCCAAAAAAGAAAAAGGCTCTAATAACCGCAAGAAGCAGGTTAAAAGAGTAGCCAAAGTCCATGAGAAAATAGCGAATACAAGGCAAGACTTCCTTCATAAACTCTCTAGAAAGTTAGTTGACGATAATCAAGTCATTGTAGTGGAAAACCTTTGCGTAAAAGGATTAGCGCGTACTAAGCTAGCTAAATCAATACTAGATGCCGGTTTTGGTATGCTAATAAATTTCTTAAGCTACAAACTGGAAAGAGCGAGAGGAAAACTTGTTGAAGTTGACAGATTCTTTCCTAGTACAAAGCTTTGTAATTGCTGCAATTTCAAGAATAATTCCCTGAATTTAAGCGTTCGTGAATGGGTTTGTCCAAATTGCCAAACCCACCACGATAGGGATGAGAACGCAGCCAAAAATATTCGGGAAGAAGGAATCAGAATACTGTCAACCAATACCGATGGGCAGTCGGAATTTCAAGCTTGTGGAGAGCGTTTAAGACTCGATAGCACTCGTGCTAAAAAGCAGCGTTCGATGAAACAAGAATCTCCCGTTAAGCTACGCTGTAACGGGAGAGTGTCAAGGTAAGGATTAGCGCGCTGTGAGGATGTTAATTGTACAGCGATTGGTGTATACCTATGAGTTTTACTGACGCGGTGAATTGGCAGCAGCAAGCCTATCAATGTCTAGTCCAAGGAGACTACACTCAAGCTGCAAGTCTCTATGAACAGGTAATAGCATCTGAACCGGATATCCACTCCCACTATTGGCATTTGGGATTGATGTTGCTTTTGCAGGAAAAAGAAGCAGAAGCTCAAATGACTTGGTTCTCAGTCATAGCATCTGGCGAAACCGAAGAAATTGAGATGTGGACAGCAGAATTGCTCCAGGTTCTACAAACAGAAGCGGAACGGCGACAAACTCTCTCAGACAACTCAGTTGCTTGGATGCTCCGACAGCACATCCGAGAAATTAATCCAACAGATATTAACAATTTGTTGCACTTAATTCAGCTTGCCATTAAGTTGGAAACTTTTACAGGCGAGGAATTCACCTCTTTAGGTGTAATTGAAATTCTTCAGTCTGGGGAAGCAGTAAATTTAGATTCCAAATTATTGATGGAAGTATTGGGGAGTGTTTTAGATGCAGAACCTTTACACCCATCATCTCTGGAATTGGCAGAAGCCTGTATACCATACATCCAAGAATCTTATGTTTTTGTAGATATTCTAATTTTAAATTCAGTTAAAATAGCTTACTCATCGCACAAATCGGCTTTAGCAGCACGCTTTTTAGAACTGGCTTTACGTCTAGAAAAAATAAATCCAGAAGTATTGATTCAGTTAACTGGATTTTATCAAAATGCTGGTGAGTATTCTAAAGGTATAGAAATAGCTAAATTATGTTATTCTTTATTTCCAGGAGTGGCAGAAAAAGTTTTCGCTAACCATCTGATTATTCGAGGACTGATGGTGGCGGCTGGTGAATATTGGTCAGAAGTTGGCGAGGTGTTACAGAGACACGAATTACTTTTAAATTCGCTATTTGAAGGAGAGAATACAAATCTCGATCCCACTACAGTTGTTAGGTTATTTTCTTCAACTTACTTTTTACCGTACTTTAAAGATGATATCAAAAAGAACAGGCAATTGCAAAATCAAGTAGCTCAAATTTGTAATTCAAATATTCAAAACTATGCCAGCGATCGATCTGCGAAATACCGTTCGGGAAGAGTTAATGAAAATAAACGTTTAAAGATTGGCTATTTATCTCATTGCTTGAGAAGACATTCGGTGGGATGGCTAGCTAGATGGCTATTTAAATATCACGACAGAGAACGTTTTCAAATTCACGCCTATTTAATTAATGCTCAACAAAGAAAAGACCCGTTGCAAGAATGGTATGTCAGTCAGGTAGATAAAGCCTATAAATCTGGATTAGAAGCTGCCGAAATCGCCGAGCGAATTTATCAAGATGAAATCGATATTTTGATAGACCTCGATAGCATCACTTTAGATATTATCTGCGAAATTACATCTGTAAAACCAGCACCTATTCAAGTTACCTGGTTAGGATGGGATGCTTCGGGAATACCCAATGTTGATTACTTCATCGCTGACCCTTATGTTTTATCAGAATCGGCTCAAAATTACTACAGCGAAACCTTATGGCGACTACCACAAACTTATATAGCCGTGGATGGTTTTGAAATTGGCGTACCAACCTTACGCCGCGATGGGTTAAATATTCCTAGCGATGCAGTAGTATATTTCAGTTCGCAGATGGGATTTAAGCGAAATCCAGAGATAGTTCGATTGCAAATGAAAATAATTAAAGAAGTGGAAAACAGCTACTTTTTAATTAAAGGAACGGCTGATGAAGAATCAATTAAAAGCTTCTTTATTCAAATCGCCGAATCAGAGGGAGTGAGTGAGGAACGCCTGCGTTTTTTAGAAGATGTTGCTTTTGAGGAAACCCATCGCGCAAATCTAGGTATTGCTGATATAGTTCTAGATACTTATCCTTATAATGGAGCTACAACTACTCTCGAAACTCTTTGGATGGGTATTCCTTTGGTAACGAGAGTGGGAGAACAATTTGCCAGTCGCAATAGCTACACCATGTTGATGAATGTGGGTGTAACAGAAGGAATTGCTAGGACTGATGAAGAATATGTAGAATGGGGTGTACGCTTGGGTAAAGATGCCTCTTTGCGGCAGCAAATTTCTTGGAAGCTACGAGCATCAAGACAAACTTCCCCGCTATGGAATGGTAAGCAGTTTACCCGCGAAATGGAGAAAGCTTATGAACAAATGTGGGCGAGGTATAAATAATCAACCTGAAGCGAATCATTTACCTGCTGCCATTTGCTCCACATTAGTGATGATGTCTCTAATCCTTTCGGCATCGGGAGATTTAAGCTGCTGCAATATTTCTAGGGATTGCTGCAAGTAGTCCAGTGCAGTAGCAAATTCTCCTTGATCATCTCCCAACATCTGTCCCAGCATTGCTTCAGATGCGAACAGTTGTCCTAGCATTGCTAATGTTGTTGCTTTACCTAGAACATCGCTGATGCGTTCTTTAAGTTCTAGGGACTTTTCAAAGAAGGCGATCGCTTGCTCCATCTGTCCTTGTTCAGCATAGGTACAAGCCATATCATGGAAAACACTGGCTCTAATTTTGGCATCTCGACAATCGCGCCATGAAGTAGCTGATAATTCTACAAGTTCCATTTTCCTGGCACAGCCAGCGAAGTGCAAAAAAAAGCTATTAATAAAAGCAGTCGTTGCACATATCTTTTTTTGTATATGAATAGATAGCCAACCTAGATCGATCGGGATTTTAGGATCTGCTAATAAACTATAATCTGCTGGTAAATCATCTAGCAAAAATGGGTAATACAGAATAACGTAGGGATAAAAACACAAGTTAAAGCGGTGATCGATCCAGTGAACGCAGTCTGCTTTCAGCAGTTCATAAGAAAGCGGTCGCATTTCGTAATGCCATTCGGAACCACCTTTTTCTTCATAGCCAAAATAGGCTTTTTCTAATATTTCCCGATGGTAATGGGGGGATAATACCATCACTCCCGCTTGCACAATTTTGTCAAAGTGGGAGGGGAGCCCATAATTAGTGTAGTAATCTTTGGCTGTGCAGTCTTTTGTGAAGGGTATTCCAAGCGATTCCCAGTAATCGTACTCTCTTTCTAACGTTTGAGAGAACAACTCTGCTGTGGGAGAAGACCAATAATCGACAGCCCCAACTTTTTCAATCGGAACGCCTTCTACAATACAGGGTGCGATCGATGTATTAATCAGAATATCTGAATCAATCCACACAATTTGCTCATAGTGTTGGGAAAATTCCTGGCTGAGGATGAGACACTTTTGCCATGAAGCCGAACGGGCTTGCGCCCGTTCTGAACTATCCAGGGGCGTGTCAATACAAATTAAATCGTATCCATGCTTATCTGCATATTTTTGCCAGTTGTTTTCTGCAAAGGTTTTCCAGTGATGCAAATATTTTTCACCGATTGCTAAAGTGACAATGGCTTTAGATTGTTTCATTTCTCAGGACTCCCTACGACAATGTTGCTATTAAGTGAAATTCATGCCTAGCTTGTTTAACCTTGCGGAAATAATCGCGTATTGGCAAGACTATCTAGCTGAAATAACCGCATACTCTCCAGTCTTGCTTGTGCGATCGCCTGTTCGTTTTCATTTTTCAAGATAATCCGAGAATGAATGCGAGGTAACAAAACTTCCCATTGCAGTGAATCAAGCTGGCCAACGGGTGAAATTTCCAGTCCATCAGTGACATCTATATCTTCTTGCATAAGAAGATTCATGACAACACTAGATAAAGCAAGGTCTACATCTATTTCTGACTCTTCAGAAATATTGCTTGTGTCAATCAGTAGAGTCATTTGGCTTCTATCCGGATGGGTTCCAATAACCCTAATTACTGCTTCCAATTCCAAATATAGAGATTCTTCTGGTTGCAACCAATCTGGGAAGATGATGATATTAATATCTCTTAACTTTAAAGGCAAGAGAGTAGCCCTAATCAAAGCCGATCGCACCTTACTCGCCATTGTTGACCAGGAAAACTTTTTCGCTTGTGACAAACCAGCAGCAATTAAGAAGTTACGGATAGCCGGTTTTTGGACATCGCAGAGGGCATTTGCCATTGCATCAACATCATCGGAGTTGACATATAACGCTGCTTCTCCTGCCACTTCAGGAATAGAGGCGTTGGGGCAAGTAATCACCGGACAACCACAAGCGATCGCCTCCAGGACAGGTAAACCAAAACCTTCATACAGGGAGGGAAAAACTAATGCTACAGCACCTGAATAAGCTGCTTTCAATTCAACATCGCTGAGTGGTAGCATATATACGGTACTGCCAGAAGTATAAGTTCTAAACTCATCCTCGAATTCCAAGTCGAACCCCGTGCAGACAATATCAAAGCCATGTTTATTATAGAGTTTGTCAAATGCCTGAAAAAACAATTCTCCATTTTTATATCCACTTCGCGAACCTACTAAAATAAAGTATGGCTTTGATATACCGTACTTTGTTTTAAACCTCTCAACCTCCTCCTGGCTTCCTGGTGATAAAGTGCTGTTAACACCGCAATGAGCAACAGTGACAGACTCTGCGGAAATATCGGGGAAAACCCTAACCAGATCCCGTGCTGTATTTTCTGAAATCGTTATGTAGGCAGAGGCGTGGCGGATAGCAAAATGCTTTTCTTGCCACATTGGTTCATTAAGATTACCTTCCAAAACTTCCGGAATCATGTCATAACCCATGAAAACGGATGGCGTTGATATAGGTGTTGTATAGTAAGTTGAAATAAATAAGTCAGCATCTTCTTCGTCGCATATTTGCTGTAATAACTCGCGATCGAGCGCTGTTCTACTATAATTGTAAGGTTCGACAACGCGATATTTTATCCCCTGAATTTTCGGGGCAGTTACCGCTCTGTCAAGCACAATAATATGTTCTGCCAAACCATCTTTTACCCACTCTTCAAGCAATGATTTCCAAACTCGTGATATTCCCGTTTTATATAACTGAAAAAATATCCCATCAACGATAAGAGTCATCCCTTTCTTAATATTTATGGATTGGTAAGTATGTGCGATCTGTTTATTGTCATAATCGACCTTTCCAATCGCTTTAAAATAATCTCTTTGGGTTAGTGATGTCTTTTTTAATTGCGGTGCTTCACAATAGGCCAAGCTTTCAAATAAAATTGGAGCTATATTTTTTTCTGTTATCAGGTGCAGGGATGATCCATTTGTATAGAAGTTTAGTTCCAGCTTTTCGGCAATTATAGATAGTGCCTTAGTTGTGTAAATTGAAATGTGCTGACCTTCTTGAAGTGAATAGTACAACCACTCATCGGGTTTCGGATTGCTTTCTGGAAGTAATTCTGTGCTGAATAAAACGTTCCTCGAATAGCTTAATATGTTTGCTATTTGCTCAAGAGGATTTTCAAAATGCTCAAATACCTCGAAAGCTGTAACCAATTCATAAATATTACCTTCTTGTTTTTCGGTTTCAAAACCTTGAGAAAAAATATTTTCACAAAATTTATCATCCCAAAAGAAATCCAAACCTGAGTCTCTCATTAGCCGCACAAATAAGCCATAGCCACCACCATAATCTAGAAACTTACCATTGGAGTTGAAAATAGCAAAAATTATATGGCTGGATATTTTTGACAACATTATATTTCTGGATACCAAGCCAACATCACTACTGGCTATGGCATTAGAATATGCTTCTGACAGCCAGTAGGGTTCTTCAGTTTGCACAAAGCCACAATTTTTACATTGGAAGTAATCGATGTCATATTTATTTAGGATTTTAGAATTTGCAAAATGAATTGATTCTGATTCACAAATTTTGCATTTCATGGCTGATTTTAAAATTGAACTCGTCAGGGGGTGTCTCTGTGAGCAAAATTGGCTCAGGATATACGCATCAATTCTAGCTGTTGGTTGCCGGGGAGCGCACCCTATACTACTAGGGGGTGTGTCTCTGAGCAAAACTGCTTAGGTAGTGGACATCAGGAAGGGTACAATATCTAAGATACTCAATTTCTACAGGGTGCTGCCGATCTCTAATTAAATCATTTTTAGGCTAAGATAGTACATAAGTACTATATAATGCAGGTTGTCATGGCATATTGACCTTTAAACCATACAATATTATAAAGGTAGTGTATAAAGTCGGAAGGGTAATATAAATGTTTTTACTTTCTTGGCAAAAACTGAATTCATCGCTAGTTTCCTCCGCAGTAGCCCTGGTGTGTCTGTTAGCAATTGCAGGTCTGCAATTGCCTAATTTAAATCTGATCTTGACTAAATCAAAAAGCGCCTCAATTGAAGATTTGAAGAAGGAAATAGAGGCGGAAAAAGTACGTATTAATGTGACTAAAAATATTCCATCTCTGGGCTTTAATAATTTAATTGCCGATTCGGTACTACTTAAATTTTTTCAATACTTTGGGGACGATGTGGCACGCGATCGCACGGGATACGAACTGAGTCCAGAATACTTTGACATTATCATACAGCGCGATCCAAGATTTTTCGAGGCATATATTTTTCTATCTACAAGCACTACTCTCTACGCAGGGAAGCCAGAAAAGTCTATTGCTTTAATGGAAAAAGGATTAAAGTCGCTTTCTCCCGAAATGCCAGGAAAATATTATTACGTTTGGCGCTATAAAGGAATTGATGAATTACTATTTTTAGGCAAGGCAAAAGCAGCCCAGCGATCGTTTGAAATGGCGGCCCAGTGGGCTAGTCGTCGGAACGACCCAGAAAGTCAAAGTATTGCCGCCATCTCTGAGAGAACGGCTGGATTTCTATCTAAAAACCCGAATAGCAAGTCAGCTCAAGTCGGTGCTTGGTCTATGGTGTTAGGGAATAAAGTAGACGATCGCGTCCGCAAGCTAGCCATCAGTCGCATTGAAGCGCTAGGTGGCAAAGTAATTATCACACCTCAAGGAGGAGTCCAGATTTCCCTACCAAAAAAAGACTAATCTTGGTCATAAGCTCTTCTCCCCCTAGCCCCCAAATCTGGGGGGAACAGGACTGTTCTCCCCCCAGATTTGGGGGGCTAGGGGGGCAAAACCTTCGCTATCGGAGGGGCTCACCTTGGCGGAACTGTCCTGAAAAACGCTCGCCATTGGCATATAGGATGCTTCCTCTGCCGTGAGGTTTAGCCGCGCGAATTTCTCCCTGGTAGCGGTTACCCTTGGCGTCTGTACAAGTTCCTCTAGCATCAAAAGCGCCATTGAAGTACTCTCCTTGACAGCGCGTACCATCGCTGGCTGTGTAAACTCCCAGTCCATTTGGCTGGCCTAAAATGAACTGTCCTTGGAAGCGATCGCCATTCGTATATATTAATACCCCTCTGGCGTGGAACTGGCCATCACGGAACTGTCCCTGGTAGCGAGTGCCATCTGCGAATATGAATGTCCCTGTGCCATTAGGCACCCCATTGCGGAACTGTCCCTGGTAGCGGTTATCGTCGGCGTATATAAATTCTCCTCTCCCATTAGGCTGACCGTTGAGGTACTGTCCCTGGTAGCGGTCTCCATTTCCAAAGACGAATACGCCTGTGCCATTAGGCACCCCATTGCGGAAGTTCCCTCTGTAGGTGGCCCTCGCATTTCCACTCCCTCCGTATACGCATACGCCTCTACCGTTAAGGGTAAGAGAGTTAGGTTGAAACGACCCTTGACAATAGGTGCCATCTGCAAATGTCACCACTTGCCCCAGGGATGGGAGCGGATTAATAATGTTACTGGCGATACCCAAAGAAGAAACAGTTAATGTTATGATTCCTACTTTCTGAATTGAGCCAAGCATGGGTAAACACTCTCCAATGTTGTGCCTGCATTCAAGTTTTTTAACAGGCTACTTACTAATTTGCCGATCTCTCAAATATTAGCTAATGGTTTTTCTATACCATTATCAAGGATAAAAACCTTTTTTCCAGCAATGAGCTAAGGATAAGACTTACAAAGCATATTTGAACAAAACTAAACTATTCTTAATATAACGTAACTAATTGAGTTTTTTCTTTAGCCCAAGACTTACCCAGCAACGTTCTTGAGCCAACAGGCAAGAAGTATGGGTAAGTACGTCTCATGCCTACAACCTTTTTGAGTTGCCAGATCTGACCCGCAGGGCCTCTTACACTTCGGTTCGACCTTGAAATGCCTAAGTCCTCAAGCCGTGGGATGTAGCGCATTTTTCTGTAAAATGCTGTATGGGATTTAGCCGAGCCAATAAAAGATCTAAGAATTCAGCCTAAACTAGGCAGCAGTTCAACGGGTCTATCATTGTGAATCGTGGAGATCCTCGCTCAAGGTCTTGAAGCCATCGCTTTCAAAGCCTGAGTCAAGTCGCCCGATTCTTTCTGGCACTGGCAGTGATTTTGACATTCGAGATTAAGTAGAAACTGAGGTTAGTATTGAGGTTAACCATGAGGTATCGCGGTTTAATCGTTGCATTCCTGGCATTGTGCTTGAGTGTGCTAACTGCTTGTAGTGAAGGTTCGGCAACTGCAACCAGCACCGAGCAATTAACTTACGACCAGATTAGGGGTACAGGGCTCGCTAATAACTGTCCGCAGTTGGAGGAAACAACTCGCGGTTCTATTCCCCTTAAAGCCGGTGAGTCCTATATCATCAAAGGTTTGTGTTTGCAACCGACCTCTTTCTTCGTCAAGGAAGAGCCGGCCAACAAACGGCAAGAGGCAGAATTTGTTCCAGGGAAGTTGTTGACGCGGTACACCTCTAGCATTGACCAAGTGCAGGGGCCACTGAAAGTGAACGACGATGGTAGCCTGACGTTCTCTGAAAAAGATGGGTTAGACTTCCAAGCCATTACGGTGCAGCTGCCTGGTGGCGAACGAGTGCCTTTCCTATTTACCATCAAACAATTAGTAGCCACAAGTCAGCCCGGTGCGGAAAGTATTAATACCTCCACGGATTTTGAAGGAGAATTTAACGTTCCCTCCTATCGGAGTGCTGGCTTCCTCGATCCGAAAGGTCGCGGTGAAGCTACGGGATATGACAACGCGGTGGCTTTTCCATCTTCAGCCGATGCTGAAGGTTTGAATCGCGCCAACGTCAAGCGTGCTGAAGTCAAGAAGGGTAGGATTTCTCTGCAAGTAGCGAAGGTAGATAGCAGCACGGGTGAGATTGCTGGAACTTTTGTGAGCGAACAGCCCTCGGATACCGATTTGGGAGCTGCCGACGCTAAGGAAGTGAAGATTCGCGGTCTGTTTTACGCTCGTTTGGAACCGGCACAGGCATAAATCAGCACATCAAGCCCTAGTTATACTGCCCTCGGTCACTCGCTGCTACATTTTCGCGTCCGGGCTGTTGCTTGCTGATGGTTAATTGTTCAAAAGCAAGGAACTCTCATAAGTGAAAAATGCCCAAGAGCAGGCCGCGCAAAGTATATTTTCCCAGCGATGGATGATATTGCCACTCAAAAAAGGGCGCATTGCGCCCTTTTTTCGTGCTATCTTCTTACACGCTACTTATATCTCTGGAGAGCGCATTGCCAGAAAATTCAGTATAAATGAGGTTGTCTGTCTAAGTTGGATATAACTATTCTTAAAGAGTGACTTGAGTAATTGCGGCAGAGCAGGTAGCCTTCTTAAGAGCCATAGTCGCTCTAAAAAGAAAGTGGGTTGCCACTAAAGTTTGGGTTAAGCTTTATTTTCAGGCCACCTGTAGCTGGCTCTGCGCCACCAAATAGGTGTGTTGGCAGCTTACCCGGTCACAGATCACAGCTTTTTTAGTGCCAACTTGATAAGACTGATCTGGGCGTATCTTGGTTTCCTGTATCTACCCCATAAACTCCGCCATGTCTACGACTCTATCTCATACGTTGAAGAATGATAGCTTGCAGCTGTTGCGAGAGTACCAGAGATCGCGATCGGCTGCTATCCGCAATCAGTTGGTAAAACTCAATTACGGATTGATTAGAAAAGAAGCGCATTACTGGAGCAATCAATGCTCAGAAAGCTACGAGGACTTGCTTCAGGTGGGCTGCTTGGGTTTAATTCGGGCTATTGAGCGGTTTGAAATCTGCAAGGGTCATGCCTTTAGCTCTTTTGCCCTTCCCTATATTCGAGGTGAAATCCAACACTATTTACGAGATAGAGGCTCGTCTGTGCGGATTCCGCGACGCTGGCTGACACTACAACGGCAGGCTGTAACGGTAACGCGATCGCTCCACGGGCAGCTCAATCGACAGCCAACGGATGCAGAAGTGGCGGCTGCACTACAAATTTCCCAAACAGAATGGCAGGAAATTAAGTTGGCTTGTCAAAATCGTGCGCCTCTAAGCCTAGATACACCGATGGGAGATGAAGAAGAAGGTTCTACTTCCCTCGGAGAACTCGTACCCGATCCTCGGTATCGCAGTTTTCAGTTAGCGCAAGAAGACCAGATTCGCCTGCAACAGGCTCTCGTGCAGCTAGAAAACCGCACTCGCGAAATCTTAGAATTTGTTTTTCTACAGGATTTAACGCAAAAAGAGGTTGCCGAACGCTTGGATATCAGCGTGGTCACTGTATCTCGTCGTGTCAAAAAGGGACTGGACTCGCTCAAGCAGTTGATGGCAGGAAACAACGAGTGAAGTACCCACCACTATATCGGCGTACCGAATGTAGTGGGGGCTTCCAGTTTCATAGGTCAGTGCCACGTTAGAGATACCACGAGGGTATTCGGAACAAGCATCCGATGATGGTCTTACCTATCCTCCGGAGGTTTGGGACTAGCCCCTTACTCCCGTAGTCCCGTGACTACCCTGGCAGCAACCCGCCTTCCGCAGGTTGGAGAGATTTTTTTTTCATGCAACATCCCTTGGACTTATGCAATGGCGGCCAGCTAGGAATGTTCCTTTCCTGAACTCTGATGTTTCTTCGGCAAGCATATTACTGCTACTTCGGAATTGGCCTTTATGTTCCATACAGTCAGGCGGGTCATCGACCATCTACATTGTACAACTACCGAATTCATCCCCTGGCTTATATCCCACCGCTAAGCTGACTGCAGGTGATTCGGGGGACTTACGCCGAATTAGTTAAATCACGCCTTAACATTAAATAAACCGATCGCGCTCTGTCCCAGCAACATATTCCTGGAGTGGAAGTCGCCGACAGTAAGTATATTCACGTAAGGCTGCTGGCCTACCCTGCGAAAATATTTTTCATGTGTCCCGCTCCTCAACGAATTAGCGGCGGTAGTTCGTGATATAAATGTACCAGGCACGCTCTTTGTGTTCGGATATCGAAAGACCGGGCTTTTGTGGCAAATGGTTGTAAAGCTTTTGGGAGACTGGCAATGCGTCAAATTTCATTACTTACCTTTTTAACGACGCTGGCTCTTTTGATGGGTGGATGCAATCCTTTTGGTGGTGGAGGGAGTGAAAGTAGTAGTTCTCCCACGCCTACTACCTCATCAACAGCCCAGTCACCCAATCCGGGTTTTCAAAACCCAACGGTTGAGCAGCAACAGAAACCCAGTCCCGCTCCAGTACAACAAAAACCCACCGTTGCGGCAGTAACAGCTTCAGAATTGATTCCACCTACTGACCCCGACAAGCGCAGGGCAGAGGTGGGAAAAGAAAAGCAACAAGGGGCAAAAGACCCATTTGGCTTGATTCCCATTCCGGAGAATCCACCACCGCCGGAGCCCGGTGATGCCAACGCTCCTAGCGCTCAAACCACAGCAAATCAAAGAAGGGTTCCTCAATTGGGTGAACTGCCAATAGCACAAGCGCCCAGGCTAAATACTGGTTCTACTAATAACAGCAGAGGTGTGCCTCAATTACCAG